>NZ_LCWL01000143.1:0-31207 GCF_001441695.1 Alishewanella sp. WH16-1
GATCCCGCCTCCTACTCGATTTGGTAACGATGAGGTTAATTCCAGGTTGAAGTTTTGCTGACTTTAAGATAAGGTCTTCATTATCTGTAATTTTTTACTAAAACGCTCCCGTCCTTAAAGGAATAAAGATGAAACAACTTAGTCTGCTGCTTTGCGCAGCGATAACCCTTAGCGCCTGCCAAACCACAGTTAAATCCAGCCCGGATGGGCGTTTTGCCAATCTGCCGGTAACCAATCAACTGCACGCTACAGGCCCTTTTAGAGATTTAGCCCGGTTAGAACCCATGTATCCGGTGGAGGAGGCGAGAGGCGGTGGAGAAGGCTGTGCCACTATCGAATATGTCGTGACACCGGATTATCAGCTTTATGATGTGGTTGCCCGGGATGCCTCAAGCCGGTTTTTTGCCCGTGAAGCTCGCGCAGCCGTATCGCGCTGGCAATGGCAGCAGCTGCCTGCCGGCTTATTGACCGAGCCGGTAAAATTGCAAACCCGCTTTGAATTCTGTCTGGAAACGGTTGAAGGGCGTTGTGACGCCGGACAACTCAATGCCCGCACCCAATGTAGCGGTGATGATGTGCTACCGGTGGTAGGGTATCGGGTACGGGTAAACTAATGGCAATACTGGGCGTAAAGGGCGTAACGCAGATTGTTGCCACCGGCACTCGCAGATTGCTCAGCTTGCCAGCTCAGCGGCCAGATAATCGACCAGCTGGCGCACTTTTGCTGATAAATGCCGGTTTTGTGGATACAGCGCCCAAATGCCGTCATCCGGTTGCCGGTAGGCGGCCAGCACTTCAACCAGGCTGCCATTGGCCAGCTCGTCACTGATGTAATAGTTCGGTAGCTGCGCTAATCCAAGGCCACACAGAGCGGCATCTTTTAACGCTAAACCACTATTGCACTGTAAACGGCCGCGGGGCCGGTATTGCAGCGTTTTTTGCTGTTCAGCAAAACGCCAGATATTGACTGTACCAATCAGACATTGATGCTGTTCTAAATCAGCCAGCGCTTGCGGTGTGCCATGCTGCGTCAGATAAGCAGGCGAGGCGACCAGATACTGGCGACGACTGGCTAAGCGGCGGCCAATCAAATTTGAGTCACTAAGTTGCCCGAGGCGCAGAGCCAGATCAAAGCCACCTTGCACCAGATCCAGTTTATCGTTAGTTAGTACCAGTTCTAACTCCAGTTCCGGATAGCGTTGTAAAAAGCGGTTTAATAGCGGTGAGAGCCGGGTTTCACCATAAAATACCGGCGCAGTGACTTTTAACAGGCCCCGCGGTGACGCAGTGAGATTGGCCATAGTGCGGTTGGCTTCGGCCAGGCTGCTAACCAGGTGCCGGCAATGCGGTAAATACAACAAACCCTCTGCTGTCAGGCTGACGCTGCGGGTAGAACGGTACAACAGTTTGAGCGCCAGTTGTTGCTCCAGTGCAGCAATATTGCGACTGACCTGTGCCACAGAAAGACCAAGCTGGCGGGCAGCCTTGGTAAAGCTCTGTTGTTCGGCGACCGCTACAAATTCGCTGATCCCTTGCCAATTACTCACTGGCTGCCTCATTAATTATTGCATATATGAAAAACTGCTTTGTATATTAGCATTATTCTGCGCTATATGGAAACAATCACAAGTGTGCTATAGTGTGTGTAGTGGTTTTTCTGTTACAACACCAAGGACTTCATTATGCAAATGATCAAAACCCGCGCCGCTGTTGCCTGGGGACCAGGCCAACCGTTATCAATTGAAGAAGTAGATTTAATGCCGCCACAAAAAGGCGAAGTATTGGTGCGTATTGTCGCCAGTGGCGTTTGTCATACCGATGCCTTTACGCTGTCCGGCGAAGATCCAGAAGGGATTTTCCCGGTGATTCTGGGCCATGAAGGTGGCGGTATTGTTGAAGCGGTCGGCGAAGGTGTGACCTCAGTTGCCGTTGGCGACCATGTGATTCCGCTGTACACGCCGGAATGTGGTAAGTGTAAGTTTTGCTTATCCGGTAAAACCAACCTCTGCCAAGCGATCCGTGCCACGCAGGGCAAGGGCCTGATGCCCGACGGTACTACGCGTTTCTCGAAAGACGGCAAGCCGATTTATCACTATATGGGCACCTCGACGTTTTCTGAGTACACCGTGTTGCCGGAAATTTCGCTGGCGAAAATTAATAAAGAAGCCCCGTTAGAGAAAGTCTGTTTACTTGGCTGTGGTGTCACTACCGGTATGGGCGCAGTGCTTAATACGGCCAAGGTTAAAGAGGGTGATACGGTAGCGATCTTTGGTCTGGGTGGTATCGGCCTATCAGCGGTCATTGCCTCGGTGATGGCCAAAGCCGGCCGCATTATCGCCATTGATATCAACGAAGATAAGTTTGATATCGCGAAAAAGCTCGGCGCCACTGATGTGGTGAACCCGAAGAAATTTGATAAGCCAATCCAGGACGTGATCGTCGAGATGACAGATGGCGGTGTCGATTTCTCCTTTGAGTGCATCGGTAATGTTAATGTGATGCGTTCGGCGCTGGAGTGTTGTCATAAGGGCTGGGGCGAGTCGGTTATTATCGGTGTCGCCGGTGCGGGCCAGGAAATTTCAACCCGGCCATTCCAACTGGTGACCGGCCGTGTCTGGCGCGGTTCGGCCTTTGGTGGCGTAAAAGGCCGTAGTGAGCTACCGGAATATGTTGAGCGTTATCTGAACGGTGAGTTTGAGCTGGATACCTTTATCACCCATACCATGCCATTGGAGGAGATTAATACAGCCTTCGATTTGATGCATGAGGGTAAGTCGATCCGTACAGTTATTCACTTTTAACGGCGTGAGCGGGGAGTCAAGATGAGCTTAAAGCAGGTCAGTGAGCAGCGCTGCTTTGAAGGGCGGCAGGTGCGCTTCAGCCATCAGTCGCAGGTGCTTAACTGTGAGATGCAGTTCTCGGTATTTTTGCCACCACAAGCAGAGCATCAGCGGGTGCCGGCCTTGTACTGGCTGTCGGGTTTAACCTGTACCGATGAGAATTTCTCCGCTAAAGCCGGGGCGCAGCGCGTCGCGGCGGAATTGGGGATGGCGTTGGTGATCCCCGATACCAGCCCGCGCGGAGAGGGAGTGGCCGATGATCCGGTTGGTGCCTATGATTTTGGTTTAGGTGCCGGCTTTTACGTTAACGCTACCGAAGCGCCTTATGCCAGGCATTACCAGATGTATGATTATATCGTACAGGAGCTGCCTGTTTTGTTGGAAGCGGAGCTGCCACTGACGGCAGACCGCGCCATCAGTGGCCATTCGATGGGCGGCCATGGTGCACTGGTAATTGGCCTGCGTAATAGTAACCGCTATCGCAGCATTTCGGCGTTTTCGCCGATCTGTCATCCCAGTGATTGTCCGTGGGGGATTAAGGCGCTGACTGGTTATCTGGGCGCGGATCGCACGCGGTGGCAGCAATATGATGCGGCGCTGTTATTGGCCGCGCAGGGTTCTAAGCTGCCGATTCTGGTCGATCAGGGCTTGGCGGATCAGTTTTATCCACTGCAACTGCGTACAGAGACACTGCTGGCCGCAGCGGAACAAAGCCAGGCGCCGGCTGAAATCCGCTTACAGCCGGGCTATGATCACAGCTACTACTTTATCGCCAGCTTTATTGAACAACATCTGCGTTTTCATGCCCGGCATCTGGGGCTTAGCGCTGCCTAGATACAGCTGGGTTTTAGCTGAGATAAAATATAAGCGCCAGGGCGCATAGCCCTGGCGCTTGGTTTTTTATCTAACTATTTGCTGCTCTTGCCGACAGTTACTGGCATAATTTTCGCTATCTGCTGTTTTCAAACTACAAGATGGAGCCTGGTATGAGCTATAACCCGGATAATGTGTTTGCCAAAATTCTACGCGGTGAGCTGCCGTGTTTTAAGATTTACGAAGATGAGCATAGCCTGGCCTTTATGGATATTATGCCGCAAGCGGCTGGCCATGCGCTGGTGATCCCCAAATTTGCCGCCGAAACCCTGGCGGAGTTACCGCTGCAGTTTGCCGCGCCGTTGCTGACGACGGTGCAAAAAGTGATGGCGGTGCAGAAGCAGGTGTTGGCTGTTCAAGGCGTGGTACTGATGCAGTTAAATGGTGCTGAGGCCGGACAAACGGTGCCGCATTTGCATTTTCACCTCATTCCGGCGCATTTGAGTAAACTGAAGGCGCATGGTGCCGAACAGGGCGATATGGCGCAAATTAAAGCGATGGCTGAACGCCTTGCCGCCGCTTTACAGTAAGCCGGTTTTAATTGAGGTGGTAACGAAGGTGAGAGATAACGGATGAGTTTGCATAGCCGCCGCATACCGGCATTTTTCGCCAGCTGCTCGCTGGCATTATTGCTGGCCGGCTGTAGCCAGATTAAGCAGACTGCAGCCCAGCCCGAGCCGGGGCTAACGCTACAAATTGTGCATATTAATGACACCCACTCGCAGTTTGATGCCTCGCCGGCAAGGTTGCAGGCGCCAGCGGAGCAGACATTCTATACCTTTATCGGTGGCCACCCGCGGCTGCTAACCAAGGCGCGACAGCTGAAAGATGATGCTGCCGCAGCCGGTGTGCCGTCATTATTTTTGCATGGCGGAGATGCCTTTAAAGGCAGCGCCTATTTTGAATTGTTTGAACATCAGATCAATATCGATATTTTAAACCGGATGCAGCTCGATGCGATGGCGTTGGGTAACCATGAATTTGATATCGGGCTGCCGAAATTGGCCGAGTTCGCGGCCGGGATTAATTTTCCGCTGCTGGCGGCAAACGTCGACCGGCAATCTGAGCCGCTGTTAGCATCGGTACAGAATTTAAAAGCCTATCAGTTGTATCGGTTACAGGAGCTTAAGTGGCAGCGGATCCCGTCAGCAGAAGCGGCAGCAGGGGCGCCGGTGATCGCGGTATTTGGCCTGGCGCTTGAGGATATGCGCACCATGGTGCCGGATACCGGTGCCCTGATATTTGAAGCCGAAGTCAGCGCAGCACAGCGCACGGTCGATGCCCTGCAGCAAGCGGGGGTGCAGCATATCGTCGCGCTAACTCATCTGGGTAACCAACGCGATCTGGAGCTGGCAGCGCGGGTGAATGGCATTGATGTGATTGTCGGTGGCCATTCGCATTCACTACTGGGTGATTTCCGGCATTGGTACCTTGGGCAACAAGGGCCTTATGCGGCCAGTATCAGTAATCCGGATGGGATCGGCAGCACTTGTGTGGTGCAGGCCGGACAGTTTGCGCAGGCCATTGGACAGCTGACAGTGCAGTTTGATCGGTCGGGGCAGGTTAGCAGCTGTCAGGGACAAAATACCATTTTAGCCAGTCGCGATTTTTTCCCGAATGCGATGCGTAATCCGGACGAGAGACTGAGCGGTGCAGCGCAGCAAGGTTTGCTGCAATATGTGGCGACTCTGCAGAATACGGCGCTGGTTGAAGAGGATGCAGCGCTGCGTCAGGTACTAAATGACGTGTATTTACCGGCGGTGCTGCAGGCCTATGGCCAGCAAATCAGTAGTTTGGAACAGACGATTAACCATGTTCGCTTACCCGGCACGGGCGGCAGTGATCAACATGGCTCCGTTCTGGCAGGGCATATCGCTGATGCGATGCACTGGTGGCTTAATAGCGCTGAGGTACAACAGCAGCTGGGCGCACCGGTTGATCTGGCATTGATTGGTGCCGGCAATATTCGTAGTAACCTGGAAGCCGGTGCAGTATTTGAAGGCCATATCCGGCTAGAGGTATTGCCTTTTGATGCGCCGCTGAGTGTCTTAACGGTGACCGGTCAGACTATTATCGAGTTATTGCAGCAAACCATTGCCGCCACGCTACCGGCGGGGGCGCATGCCGGCAAGTTCCCATACAGTAGCCAACTGCGTTATCTGGCACAAGAAACGCCGGATTTTGGCGTTGCCTTAAAGGTTGAAATTTTGCAGCAGGGGCAGTGGCAACCGTTACAAGCTGATAAGCTTTACCGGCTGGCAACAACCAATTATCTGGCCAATGGCAATGATGGCTGGCAGCGCCTGCAGCAAGCGCAACAGCTGGCAACGGATCGCCGTGATCTGATCATGGTGCAGGGTAAGCCGGTAGCATTTGAGGTGGAGCGTGTCGTTGTCAGCACCGACAGTCGTGGTCAGCAGGCCTTTCAGCCCGTCTATGCGAGTAGCCAAAATCTGCCATGTGCCGCGTCCGGTACTGATTGTAAAACCGCTGCCCAGGCCTTTATCGATTACCTGCGCGCTCATCCTGAGCTATGGCAACAACCGCGACCAGCCACTGTCACCTTGCAGCGACTCCCCTAGTTATCCACAGCACTCCGGTACCGGTCTGACCAGTTTATCCACAGCACTCCGGTACCAAGCTGCAACCGTACCGGAGTGCGGTGAATAACTAAATACCCTCGCCAAGGAAGACTTTTGAATAGCGTGGCAGTAGCCAGGCGGTATCAGCTTGCTGTAACTGTAGCGTTTTAAATTGCTCTTTCGGTAATTCGATATGGATCAATTGCCCGGTGCTTTCATCCAGCGCTTCCAGCCGCACAACCGGACCAACGATAGTGATCAGATCGAGCTTGACCTTAATCGCGTCAGCTTGTGGCGCGCTGAATACATCAATCTCATGTGGCCGCACATAGGCTAAGCCTTGTTGCTCGTCCTGATTGTTGTACTCAGGTGAGGCCAGCGCTATATTACCGATTTTACTCTGGCCCTGTTTTACCCGGGCATGAAACAAATTGACGTTGCCGAGAAACTCGTAAACAAAGGGATTCGCCGGGTTATCATAAACGTGCTCTGGTGTACCTTGTTGCTCAATGCGGCCTTTATTCATCACCACGATACGATCGGCAACTTCCAGTGCCTCTTCCTGATCGTGGGTGACAAAAACGCTGGTCACATGAATTTCATCATGTAACCGGCGCAACCAGCGGCGCAGTTCAGCCCGCACCTTCGCATCCAGTGCACCAAAAGGCTCATCCAATAACAGGACCTTAGGTTCCACCGCCAACGCCCGGGCTAATGCGATGCGCTGGCGCTGGCCACCGGATAACTGCGCCGGATAGCGATCTGCTGTCCAACCTAATTGCACCAATTCCAGCAAGTTATGGACCTTTTTAGCGATTTCCGCTTTCGCTGGCCGGTATTTCTTCGGCTTGACGGTTAAGCCATAGGCGACATTTTCAAATACCGTCATATGCTTGAATAGCGCATAGTGTTGAAACACAAAACCGACGCCACGTTCGGCAACATGGCGCTGACTGATATCCTCATCGTTAAAGCGGATCAAGCCACTGTCGGCTTGCTCCAGACCTGCGATGATCCGCAGCAAGGTGGTTTTACCTGAGCCCGATGGCCCCAGCAATGCGGTGAGTTCGCCACTGGGTAGCTGCAGATTGATATCCTGCAAAGCGACAAAACTGCCAAAGCTTTTTCTGATGTGTTCAATACCGATACTCATAACAACCTCAATATTATTACCATCCTGGTTAGACAGCCGTCATCACCTGTTAGCGGACTGAGCTGCTTATAACCGGTAAGCTTGCAAGACGATTGTCTTATGCTGGTCAGACCGGTACCGGAGTGCTGTGGATAAGTTAGCGGTGCATACGCCATTGCAGCACGGCTTTTACCACCAGGGTTGCGATTGCCATCAGCGTTAATAATGCTGCGGCGATAAAGGCGCCGGTGGTGTTGTAATCCTGTTGCAGTAGTTCAATATGTAGTGGCAGGGTATTGGTTTGGCCGCGAATCGTTCCCGAGACAACCGATACCGCACCAAACTCGCCCACAGCGCGGGCATTGGTCAGGATCACACCATATAACAGCGCCCAACGGATATTCGGGAAGGTGATTTGCCAGAATACCTGCCAACCGCTCGCTCCCAGCAGCACGGCGGCCTCTTCCTGCTCTGTGCCGAGCGTTGACATCAGGGGCACCAGCTCTTTGACGACAAAGGGGCAAGACACAAACACCGTTACCATCACCAGGCCCGGCCAGGCGAACATTAACTGCAGATCGGCTGCATCAAGCCAGGTAGCGAAAGGCCCGTTACTGCCATACAACAACAGATATAGCAAACCGGCGACCACCGGTGATACCGCAAACGGAATATCAATCAGCGTCAACAACAAACGGCGACCCGGAAAGGTAAAGCGGGTGACACACCAGGCGATGAGGATACCGAATATCAGATTAATGGGTACCGTCAGACCGGCAACCAGCAAGGTCAGGCCAATCGCGTGCAGCATATCGGCATCTTGCAGGTTGCTGATGATGCCGCCGACGCCGGAGGCGAAAGCCGCGATAAAAATCAGCAGTAGAGGCGTTAACAATAACAGTACACTGAGCGTGACGCCGGTGCCAATCAGCAGGCGACGCAACCAAGTAGCAGAGCCGGTGGTATTGCTCATTTTAAGGCTCCACTAATATGCTGATAACGTTGCTGAATACCATTTATCACAAACAACAGGATTAATGAAACCAGCAGCACCACACTGGCAATGGCCGCTGCGGCCGCATAGTCAAATTCCTGTAAGCGGATAAAAATCATCAGCGAGGTGACTTCGGTTTGCCACGGAATATTGCCGGCGATAAAGATGACTGCACCAAATTCCCCGAGACTGCGGGTAAAGGATAGAGCAGTGCCCATTAATAGTGCTGGTTTGATTTCCGGAAAAATCACATGCCAGAAGGTTTGCCAGGGGCTGGCGCCAAGGGTTGCCGAGGCTTCTTCGTATTCCGGCCCAAACTCTTCCAGAACCGGTTGTACTGTGCGAACCACAAAGGGCACGCTGGTAAAGACCATCGCCACAACAATGCCGAGCCAGGTGTAGGAGACTTTGATATCCCACAGCGCCAGATACTGCCCAAACCAACCCTGAGTGGCAAACAAAGCAGCCAGCGTCAGGCCGGCAACAGCGGTAGGTAATGCGAAAGGCAGATCCATTAAGCCATCCAGCAGCACTCGCCCCGGGAAGCGATAGCGGGTTAGGATCCAGGCCATCAGCAGACCAAAAAATAAGTTAAAGATACTGGCGACCAGCGCCGCCGACGCCGTGACTTTATAGCTGGCGACCACGCGTGGGTCACTTATAATTGCCCAGTAATCTTGCCAGCTCAGCTCAGCAACCTGGATCACTAAACCGGTCAGTGGCAGCAAGATCACCAGACCGATAAAAAACAAACTGCTGCCAAGGCTTATCGTAAAGCCCGGCAGTACGCTTTTACTGCGCCACGCACTCATCAGCGACGGCGACCTTCAGCCAGTAGCTTATCCAGCTCGGCATTGTTACCGAAATGTTCGGTGTTAACCCGTTCCCAGCTACCAAAAACCTGCTCGACGGTAAATAACGTCGTTTGCGGGAACTGGTCGGCCGTGGCCGTTACCACGTCAGGATGATGCACCCGATAGAAATAGCGCGCCAATACCTGCTGTGCATCTTTGCTATAGAGGTACTCAAGATAAGCTTTTGCCTGTTGCTCAGTACCATTGCGGGCGACGTTTCGATCAATCCAGGCTACCGGAAACTCCGCCAGAATATTGTTAGCAGGTACCACACGCTGCAACTCTAAGTCTGGATATTGCTTGATAATATTGTTTACTTCTGACTCGAAGGTGATTAAGACATCACCTAGCCGCCGTTCGATAAAAGAGGTGGTGGCACCACGGCCACCAGTGTCGAATACGGCGACACGCTGCAGAAAGTCTACCATCCAGCTGCGCGCGGCTTCATCACCCAGCCGTTGTTTGGCAGCACCATAGGCCGCCAGATAGGTGTAACGGGCATTACCCGATGTTTTTGGGTTCGGGAACACCAGGCTGACATCGCCTTTGGTCAAATCAGCCCAGTCCTGAATATTCTTCGGATTACCCTTACGTACTAAAAACGCCATCGTGGAGTAGTAGGGCGACGCATTATTCGGTAACCGCTCGCGCCAGTTCTCCGGTAACAGCTTACCGCGCTGATGCAGGATATCGATATCAGTACTTTGGTTGAAAGTCACCACATCGGCACGCAAGCCCTGAATAATCGCCTGGGCCTGTCTGGACGAACCGCCGTGTGATTGATTAATAGTCAGGGTTTCGCCCTGTTGCTGTTGCCAGTGCGCAATAAACAGCGGGTTGATTTCAGCGAACAACTCGCGGGAAATATCATAGCTGCTGTTCAGTAATTCTTTCGCCTGGGCTCCTGCCAGAGTCAGACTGGATGCAACCAGGGTTGCAGCAAGGATCAATTTACGCATGGCTTACTCCTGAAAATAATTAATGTTAGTTTAATATGCTTAGTTGTTAGCACAAGCGTGGCATTAAGCTCAATTTGTTATAAGGCATACAGACTGGCTATATAGCGAAAAAGCAGGGAACTTAACTGGTCCTGCCGGTACCGGAGTGCTGTGGATAATTAGCGTTTAAATTTGGTTTCGAGGATTACTGAGGAGTTGGTGCGCTCGACGCCGTCCAGGTTACCGATATCGTCCAGCAGGTGGCTTAATTGTTCGGTGCTTTGCGCTTGCACTATCGCAATCAGATCGTATTCACCACTGATCGCATACAGGGCGCTGATTTGTGGTAATTGGCGCAGTTCGATATTGGTCCGGGCAGTTAATTTTTGTTTCACCTTGATACTGACATGGGCCGATACCAGGTTACTAAGATAACTTTCGCCCAGCTCGACGGTAAAGCCCTTTATTACGCCACTCTCAGTTAGCCGTTGCAGGCGGTTTTGCACGGTGGTGCGCGATAGATCCAGCGCCCGCGCCAGGTCAGAAATACTGGCCCGGGCATCCCGTTGTAATAGCGCCAACAGCTTTTCATCTTCTTTATTTAGCATTTTGATTAATTGCCTTGTCGATTTGCCGTAATTATTACTTAAATTGTATAAAATGCCACTGCATTCTGATTTTTATGCTCACTATAATAACCACCTTGCTGCGGCCCTGAGTCGCCCGTTGTGAAAGAGGCATTATTTGATGTTAGTGATCCGGCCTATTACCGCTGCTGATTTTCCGGCGTTAAAACAAATTGCGATTGAATCCGGCCCGGGTTTTACGTCATTACCGGACCACGATGCCCGCTTATGGCAAAAAATTGCGCATGCTGAACATAGCTTTGCGGCGGCGGTGGACTCACCTGGTGATCAGGGTTATTTGTTTGTGCTGGAAGATCAAAGTACTGGCGATATTGTCGGTACTACCGGCATCGAAGCCGCCGTTGGCTTGCATACACCGTTGTATCATTTTCAGCAGAATACGGTGATGCACCACAGCGCAGAACTTAATGTGTTAAATCAATTAAAAACCCTGACCTTATGTAATGACTACACTGGCGCGTCGGAGATCTGCACGCTGTTTCTACGCGAAAGTTATCGCCGCAATCATGCCGGGCGTTTTCTGTCTAAGGTGCGGTTTTTGTTTATGGCAGAATATCCGCAACGTTTCTCGGAGCGGGTGATTGCCGAAATGCGCGGCGCTACCGACGAGCAGGGCGTACCGCCGTTCTGGAATTGGTTACAACAGTTATTTTTAACCATCGATTTCCCGACTGCGGATAAGCTAATTGGTGTCGGTAAAAAGTCCTTTATTGCTGAACTGATGCCACGGCATCCAATTTATGTCGGGCTGTTACCGCAGGCGGCACAGCAGGTCATTGGCAAGGTGCATGAAAATACCATTCCGGCATTGAAAATGTTGGAAAAAGAAGGCTTTCGGCACCGTGGCTATATTGATTTATTTGACGCCGGCCCAACGGTTGAAGCACAGCTATCCGAGATCCGTTCTGTGGCACAAAGCCGTAAAGTGCCGGTACGGATCACCGACGTTAGCGGCGAGCACACACTGGCAGTAGCCAATACTGCGCTACAGGGGTTTCGTGCCAGCTTTGGCAAAGGCGCTCGTTATTGTGCGGAGCAACAGCAGTTATTGCTTAGCCCACAGTTTGCGACCGCACTAGCGTTACAAGAGGGTGATTTTGCCCGTTTTATTAATCTGGATCAGCGCTAAGTCGCGCGATTCTTTTATACTAGCCCTGTTTAATTTGCACCCGAAGCGGAGTTGATATGCATACTGATGTAAAAGCCTTATTTGAGAATTTGTGGCAAAACTACCTGCAGGTAACCCCGTCGGCAAAAAAAGTACATCAGCTGTTGGGTTCATCACAGCAAGACGATGTGATTAACGATCATATTGCGCTGCGTACTTTTAATTTGCCCAAGGTGTCACTGGATAAACTGGCGGCGCATTTTCTGGCGCTGGGTTATGAAGAGTGTGGCGAGTATCACTTCGAAGCGAAAAAGCTCTATGCCAAGCACTTTGAGCATCAGGACCGTACTTTACCTAAGGTGTTTATTTCTGAGCTGCTGCTGGATAAATGCTCGGCTGAACTGCGTGAAACCATTGAGCAATTAGTGGCGCAAATACCCGACGAAGCCGTAACCGCCGATAATTTCCTGTATTCCGGCACCCACTGGCAGGTGAGTCAGGCAACCTATGAAAAATTACTGGCAGAAAGTGAATATGCTGCCTGGATGGCCGCCTGGGGTTACCGCGCTAATCACTTTACAGTAAGTGTTAATGATTTACAGAACTTCGACAGTTTAGAGCAGGTCAACCAGGCGTTAAAAGATGCCGGCTTCCTGCTCAACACCTCGGGCGGCGAGATTAAAGGTACCCCGGACGTCTATCTGGAGCAATCATCCACGCTGGCCGATTTGGTCACCGTAAAATTCAGCGATACCGAAGCCACCATTCCAAGTTGCTTCTACGAGTTCGCGCGCCGTTATCCGCTGGCCAATGGCTTACTGTATAGCGGCTTTGTTGCGGCCTCGGCTGATAAGATTTTTGAAAGCACTAACGCCCGTTAATTCCCTCTGTTCCAACCAAATTAACACCTTAGCCCCTTTCAAAGGGGCTTTTTTCATTAAATTTTCGCTCTGCTGCTGTGTTAAGCTTAAGTAAAACAACAGGAGCAGCTATGACCGAATACGAAAAAATGCTCAGCGGCCACTGGTATGATCCGCTGGATAAAACGCTGCGCGAATTACGTTTAGCCGCACGGCAACTCACCTGGCAATTTAATAAAACAACGCCGGAGCAACACAAGGTACGTCGGCGTTTACTGCAGCAGCTCTGTGGTGCTGTGGGAAAAGATGTCTTTATCGAGCCACCGTTGCACTGTGATTATGGCAAACATATCAGCCTGGGCGATCAGGTATTTCTGAACTTTAACTGCACCATCCTCGATGTGGCGCCGGTTACTCTCGGTAATTACGTTTTTGTTGGACCCGGCGTACAGTTTTATACCGTTAATCATCCGCTGGATGCGCTACAGCGGCGAACGGGTATTGAGCAGGCCAGGCCTATTACTATCGGCGATGATGTCTGGTTGGGTGGTGGCGTGATTATTTGCCCCGGCGTAACCATTGGCGAGCAAACCGTGGTCGCCGCGGGCAGTGTGGTAACGCGCGACCTACCAGCGCGGGTGCTGGCGGCAGGCAATCCGTGTAAGGTGATTCGCGAGCTGACGTCAAGTGAAATGAATGTAAATAAATAGCTGAACTTTTTAATCTTTGTCTGGCCCAATCGCGTAAGAAAAATGTAATTACAGCCATAATTTCAAACGGACCTGACTATGTTAAAACTGCTTCAAACCAGCCGCTGCTGGTTGTTAGCCCTGTTATGCCCGGCCCTGGTGCAGGCCTTTCCGATGCATAAGGTCACGGTACCACTGGGTCACCCGGCTAATGGCAGCATACTGCATTTACCCGAACAGCGACAGTTGTGGGTATCGGGTTTTAGTCAGTACGAACGCTGGTTAACTCAGGTCGATTTAAGCAATTATCAAACCCGCAGTATCGCCGTGCCGGAGCAGGCGCAATACTTCAGCCAGGCGAAGTTAGCGGGACAGGATGCAGAGCAGCTGGTATTGCTGACCCTGGATGGCATTTTACAGCTTGAACAACGCGATGGTCAGTTTAGCTGGCGGCAATTGCTGCACACTGAGTCCATATTTCGGGTGATCGATCCGGTAAGATTGCGTGAGCGCAATTTTAGTCTTGATTTGGGTTCTGGCCTGAGCGATTTTTTGATCCCGGATTTTCAGGCCTATCACTTGTACCGGCAGCAAGCGGATGGCAGCTTTCACCACTACGCACTGCCGGTCAGCGCCAGAATTCAAACCTGGAATAATAACCGTGCCGATTACAGTGGCCGGCGCTATTATCCGTTGGATGCCAATCTTGATGGTTTGACCGATCTGTTGTTTGTGCAGGAAGGAAAGTTGCAAATTTTTTTGCAACAAAGCGATGGCAGTTTTAATACAGAGCCCTGGTTACCTGACTGGCCTGTTACGCTGTCGACAGAGCAGCAAGCCGACCAGCGCTCAGATGCCGGACGCAGCTACAGCGGACAGAATATCAGCAGTCTGGAAGATATCCGCGATCTGGATGGTGATGGCATACCGGATCTGGTGGTACGGGTTGAACAAATTGCCGATGCCTTAGAGCGTAGTGCGCGTTTTCAGGTTTACTTCGGCCGCCAAACTGAAGCAGGCCTGAGCTTCCCGGCGCAATTTGATACCGAAATTAGGGTTGATTCCGTGCCAACGGAAGTGGTGATTGCGGATTTTAATGGCGATGGCCGGGCAGATTTCTATATTCCGACTACGAAAATCGGTGTAGGTACCATAGTGCGGGTATTGCTGCGCGGCAGTGCTAATCTGGATGTCGACTTTTACTTGCTGGCGGATAACCGGCGTTACCCCGCCAAAGCTAATTTCCGCCAGCAGGCGAAGATAGATGTCAGTATCAGCAACCTGCGTTTTGATATGCCATTGTTTGAGCTGGTGGATTTACGCGGTGATGGCCGTAAGCATCTGGTGCTGGGCGAAGCCGGTAATGAACTGCGTTTTTTTGCGCCCGATGCCAGAGGCCTGTTCAACCGCAACAGCGACCGGGTACAATTCATCTTGCCGCGGGATGCCAGCCGGGTGCGGGTGTTTGATCTTACTGCCGATGGTAAGAGCGATCTGGTGCTGCCTTACGATAGCCTGGATGCTGAAGGACAGCGTAATCAGCTGATATTACTGTTTTCAGCTAACGGTGATGCCGGTCTTTAAGGTTGGTGCTAAGTTGCAGCAGCACCTTGACGCTAAGCGGCTGACTGGTCAAGATAAGATTTTTGCTAAGGACGCCCGCCGTTGTTATATTTTTGGATGCTCTGCGCTGCCGCCGCGGGTGGTGCCTGTCGCTTTCTGATATCCAATTGGGTCGCTCATTACTGGCAGCGACCCTTTCCGTTACCCACCTTGCTGGTTAACCTGAGTGGTGCTTTGCTGCTGGGTGTGCTTTGGGCTGGTCAAACGGCGCAGCAACTTAGCCAAACGCAGTGGCAAATTTATGCGCTGGCGGCGCTTGGCAGCTTTACCACGGTATCGTCACTTAACCTGCAACTGGTCAGTTTATTGCGTAATCATAACCGCTTCAGCGCCATTTTTTATCTGCTATTCAGCGTCTTGGGTGGCCTGGGTTTACTGCTGTTGGGCAGTTATTGGGGGCGCTGGTGGTGGTAAGGCTAAAAGAAACCTTAGCAGTGGCGGCCGGCGCGGCGTTGGGCTCAGCGCTGCGTTTAGCGCTTAGTGGTCTGTTACTGCCGTTAGCATGGTGGCCGGTCGCGACCCTGGCGGTTAATTTGCTCGGCTCGCTGTTGATTGGTTGGTTGGCGCTGGTCAGTCAGCCGGCTGGACGCTATCCGATGCCAGCCTGGCAACAACAATTTTGGCTGAGCGGGTTTTGTGGCGGCCTGACAACTTTTTCGTTATTTAGTCTGGAATTACTGCAGCTGCTAACGGCAGGGCAGCTGCTATTGGCTGCTGGGTATCTGCTATTAACATTAGTCGGAGGGGCGGCATTGTGTGCTTTCGGGATGCGTTTGGCCGAGCCTGCGCGTGTTGATGTTTAAAACAAGCAGCAAACGTCAACAAGCCCTAAGCCAGCAGATAAACGACGGTAGCCGGCTACAAGCGTAACCGGCCACTCTGCTATCAGCCTTTAGCGGGCTTCAAAATAAAACGGCTGCCGCTGGCGCTCTCTGGTGCCAATTTCATGCATGGTTTCAGCATCAAACAAGCGACCATTGACCATGGTATAGACTACCTGATCGGTTACCCGGATATCACTTAGTGGATCGCCGTTAATCACAATCAGATCGGCCAGTTTACCGACTTCAATACTGCCCAGCTGATGATCCATACCAAAGGTTTTGGCCGGATTGAGCGTGGCAGTGCGCAGTGCTTCCAGCGGTGACATACCGCCCTGGGCAAACATCCAGATCTCCCAATGCGCACCCAAACCTTCACGCTGGCCATGAGCACCAATATTGGCGACTACGCCGACATCTTTTAATTCGTTGGCGGTTTTTACTACATTAAAATGATTATAGTGATGCTCAGGCGCAGTTGGCCGGCGCATACTGCGTGGTGCCAGCTGGTCCATCGGTACATAGCGGCTTAAGCGTGGGTGCTTCCAGACTTCAGTTTTATCGTACCAGTAGTTTTCGCCCCAGATACCACCGTAAGCCACGTTCAGCGTTGGGGTATAGGCGGTCCCACTGGCTTGCCACAGCTGCTTGATATCGTCATACACTTTGGCTGCCGGTAAGGCATGTTCAATAGTGGTATGACCATCAACAATCATGGTCAGGTTGTGCTGCATCAGTGAACCACCTTCCGGCACCACCATCATATTCAGCTCGCGTGCGGCCTGAATGACTTGCTGGCGCTGGTTACGGCGCGGTTGGTTATAACTTTTCACACTAAAAGCGCCGACTTTTTGTAACCGGGTCAGGTGAAATTTTGCATCATCCAGACTGTCAATATGCGAGGTGTAACCGGCTCCTTCGGCACCGTAAAGAATGGTACCGGTAGAAAAAATCCGTGGTCCGGCGATCTGGCCGCTGCGTTGCAGCTCGCTGGCGCTGAAGATCTCACGGGTATCGTTAGACGGATCGTGAATACTGGTGACACCAAAGGTTAACGAAGCATAGTTTTGCCAGTTTTGTTGCGGAGTGATTTGTTGTACGCCCTGACTGCCATGTGCATGGGCGTCAAACAGACCTGGCATCAAAGTTTTACCGCTGATATCAAAGATCTTAGCCTCTTTTGGGATAGCAACTTCAGCCCGGCTGCCCACCGCAGTGATCTTATTGTCAGTAACCAGTACCACTGCGTCCTGTAACACCTGGTCGCCCTGCATGGTAATGACCTGGCCACCGACAAAGGCTACGGTACCACGTGGGATATCGGCCGCGACACTAAAGCTAAGATTGGTTACCTGCGGCTCCGGATTCGCTTTGGCGTCAACCGCGAATAGTCCGCTGATTTGTTGCTGATAAAGCTCCGGGCCAAGGCTCCAATACAGGCTGCTGCTGTCACCCGCCCAGCTGATATATTCACCGGCGCGCACCGAGAGTTGTTTTACCGGAAATTGCTTGTCGTTGGCGCCAATTTCAATCGGCCGGCCGCGCTCGACAAAGGGTGTGACAAATACCTTAAAGCGATCAGCAAAAGCCAGATATTTACCATCCGGCGACAGTTTAAACTCAGTACCAAATTTGGCACTGTAAAGCGCCTGTTGCGTATGTTTGGTCAGATCGATACTAATCAGCCGGGGCGCACTGCCAAAATCCATGGCATAGACTTTGTCATTACTGGCACCAAACATTGGGGCGCGGCCGTTACGGGCGATCAATTCAGCTTCACCGCCGCGGCTACTGATTTTATACAGACCGGTATTGAGCGACCATTGTTTCGGCAGTAAGCTGCCAGCGCCGATTTTACGGTATACCACGGTGCGGCCATCCGGGCTAAAGGTCGGTTCGATATACTTACCAGGTTCGCTGGTCAGTTTAGTGACGCGGTTATTGCGTAAATTCAGAATATTCACCGCTCCCTGATTCTGGTCGTTCCAGCTCACATAAACCAACTCGCGGCCATCACGTGAAAACTGCGGATAGAATTCAAAATCGGTGGTTTGTCGCGTCAACCGCCGTGGCCGCGGATTCCCTAAGTCAGTGATATATAAATGGCCAAAAGCAGTGAAGACCGCTTGCTTACCATCCGGTGACACCTGGACAAAGCGCAGCATTTTGGCGTCTACCTGGTTCTGATCCAGATCCTGCTGTACCCGCAGTGCGGTTTGGATCTGTTTACTGCTATTGACACTAAAGGGGATGGTGGAGACGGTTTTATCTTTTAACTGCAGCTTTTTAATTTCGCCACCGGCCCAGAACACTAAATGCTGATTATCCGGCGTCCAGCTGAGGGTAGGGTAGACACCATGAATAGCCCAGGTTTCCTGCATATCACGATCGAGGCCATCGTAGAGTTTAATCTGTTCGCCACTCGTCAAATCATAAAGAAACAGTGTGCTTTGAAAATCGACGCGACGGATATAAGCCAAATATTTGCCATCCGGTGAGGGTGTGGGGCGGATAGCACCACCGGCACCACCTAACAACACGTCAATATTACCGGTCGCGCGTTCAAACCGCTTAATAGTGTAGATGCCGCTTTCTGAATCCTGGCTGTAGTGAAAGGTTTTGCCGGGGGTATCGTCTTGCGAGAAATAAATATATTTGCCATCCGGTGAAAATGCCGGTTCGCCCAGATCTTTCTGGTCATTCGGTCGTTCAGTCAGCATCACGCCGCTGCCACCGCTGATATGATATTGCCAAACCTCACCGGCGCCTAAAGAGCGGCTGGCGGTAAAATGTTTACGTGCCACAATAAACTGGCCGTCGGGGTTCCAGGCCGGGCTATTCAGTAGGCGGAAGGTTTCTTTAGTTACCGCACGTGGCTCAGAGCCGTCGGCATTCATAATCCAGATATTGTCACCACCATCGCGATCTGACGTAAACGCAATGTATTTCCCATCCGGACTAAATACCGGCTGCATATTCCAGGCAATATCATTGGTCAGGGCTTTGGCCTCGCCGCCGGCCACCGGCATGGTATAAATATCCCCCAGCAAGTCAAACACGATAGTCTTGCCATCCGGACTCACATTAACGTTCATCCAGCTACCCTGTTGCACCTGAATATCGACGGTTTTAAATTCACCTTGCGGCGCATTAACCTGCCACGCAGGACTGTCCGTTTCGGCGTGCAACATCAGGCTGGTGAGTGCCAGAGCGAGCAGGCTGGGTTTAAATTTATGCATTGCAGATCCTTAGTATTGTTCTGATTGGATATTAGGATATCTAAACAGAGTGACACAAAGGGGCAGAGATGTTAAGCCGCTGCAGCAGAGGATGCGGTAGAAGTGGGAAAGCGACAGACAAAATAAAAACGGCACCTCAGGTGCCGTTTAGTGTAACTGGTTTAGAGCCTTAATCAGGCTTAGCCGCCTGCGCGCGCTTGCAGTGATTCGATTACCGGAGAGCTGCCAAAACCATTGCTTTGTGCCCATTCGATATCACCAGAGCCTGCCACCGTACTGCTTGGTAACTGCTTGATGATAAAGTCTGCAGTATCGTTAGCGCCGCTCTTAATCGCAAAACGGACCAGGGTTAAACCATCGCAGTTGATACCGCCGTAGACGTTACTTAAACGTAAACGGTTATCAGACAAGGTTTTCCGCAGGGCGTTACGGTTATCGGCAGCCACATAAGCACAAATTGACTGCGCCAGCTGATCGTTGGCGGCAACAGGAGCACTGACAAAAGCTGTGGTAGCGATGGCAGTGGCAAGTGTTAAGAATCTGAATTTCATATAAAACTCCGAGGTTGTACCTTTACGATCAGGTGTAATTATAGGTCTAAAATACACCGAAAGACAGCACAGCACCCCGGTTGAGGGAACATATCAGACCAACGTCTGATTATGGCAGCCCGGCTATCATAGGTTTCCCGTTAGATCCGCAGCTTTGCGTGACCATCCTTTCGAATGTCGTGCCTTTCGATGGCGCGCATTCTAAGGAATGGCTAAATTATATGCAAGTTAAAAATCACGGTAATCACGATAAATAAACCAGAATACCAGCCAAAATTCATTTTAGCTGGTGATCCGATTCAGAGCGGGCGGCTAGGGTATGTAAAATGGTTTCACGTTATAAACCTGCCTGTTGCAGCAAGCCGGCCATTTTCTCCAGAGCCGCCAGGCCCTGAATATCGGTTGGCTGCAGTGGCACCCGGTAGCGATTCAGTTTATTAAATTCGGTTTCAATCTGGGCCAGATGGCTTTGTTCCAGTTGCCGTCGCTGCGCCAGAAAGCTGCCATCAGCTTCAGCCGGCAAGATCCGGTTAACCACTAAACCTGCCAGTGGCAGTTTTTCCGCCAGTAAGCTTTTCACTGCGCGGCCCGTCTCCAGAATAGGCAATTTCTCCGGTGTTAAGACAAACAACAGCGCACAGCGTGTTTTATCCAGTAAAATTTCCCGGGTGCGTTGCAGTAAGCGCTGCCGCGCCAGTAGCGTTTCAGTGATCGCTTTATTACGCTCATCCATGCCGGCGGTGGCATGCTCAGCGGGGTCAATTAACGGGTTGTCGATGTCACGGCCAGCTTTCGGTGTTAAATGTCCCAGTACATCGCCGAGTTTTTCAGAGCGTTTATTGGCATTGAGCAAGCCCTGAGTCCAGGCGGCCATGGCTTCCGGTAAACTGAGTAGACGTAAGGTATGGCCGGTAGGGGCTGTATCGAAAATCACCAGATCGTAGTCGGTTAATCCCAGTTCAATGGTATTGGCGATCCGCTCCAGCATTGCCGCTTCCTGCGCACCGGGCGATTGCCGGGTGAGGCGCATTTGCCGCTCAATTTCGCTAAACATCTCTGGCCTGGTAAAGCGCTTTAACTGGGCGGTGACTTTAGCCAGATGCTGCTCAACTTCGCGATCCGGATCCAGTTCCAACGCATCTAAATTTGGTGCCAGCCGGGTGATGTTATCGCCAATCTTGTCCCGGCCAAAGGCGTCTGCCAGGCTATGAGCCGGGTCAGTTGAAACTAACAACACCTTTTTCCCACGCTGGCTGGCTAACACAGCAAGGGCGGAGGAGACTGTGGTCTTACCGACACCACCTTTACCACCAATCAGTAAGACCTTTTTATCGGTTAACAACATTTAAAATTATCCAGCGGTGAATGCTCCATGCCCATACGCAGATGCCAGTCATGGAAGCGCTCCATTAACAGAGGTTGCAATTCAAGGGTATAGTAACTGGCGGGGTTAGGTACACCCATCATTTCAGAGAAGATGAGTAACATAAAGAGGTCATCCTGCTCCCGCTGCGCGCGGGCAATTGCCGAGCGATAGGGGGCATTGTAGACCTCTTCCACATAGAAGTTGGCCTGGCGGAACCAGGCCTTCACATTATCTAACTTTAAATCGAGTTTCATGCTTTCGCAGTTTTGTTCTCTTTGATTTGTTTCGTTAGTGTTGCACCAGACTCCAGGATCACCAGAATAGCCGCAACCAGAATCACCAGGTCCAGCGTAAACAGGAACCAGTCACCTTTGTCATAGAAACTCTTCAGCTGAATCAACAAGCCAAGGGTGGTCATCGTCAGCAGGAAGATCAGCGGTGCCAGGGTGTACCACATTGGACGACCCAGCTTCACCAACATTACTGTAATCACCAGCAGTGTTAAGCCGGCTAACAGTTGGTTAGTTGTGCCGAACAGAGGCCAAATCAGCATACCACCTGAGCCATCACCACCGGCTCCGAAGGCCAGCAACAGACAGCTACCTACGGCTAGAAAAGTAGCCGGCGCGGCTTTTTGCATCCAGCTGATATTATAAATACTGCCCCATTCCTGGAAGATGTAACGCTGTAAGCGTAAACCGGTATCCATCGTAGTGCCGGCAAACAATACCACCATTACGGTGAGCAGGGTTTGCGATAATACCGCATCCAGACCGATACCATCCTGCAGAATGTTGGCGCCACCGCGGATAAAGGCACCGACACCACCCTGGCCAAAGCTGTGGTAAATGGCTTGCCAGTCAGCGAGGGTTGCGAAGCCAGCTGTTGCGGCAATAATGGCGGCCAGCGCTAATGAACCTTCACCAATAGCACCAAAGTAACCGACAAAACGCACATCCGGCTCTTTATCCAGCTGTTTAGAGGTGGTACCGCTGGAAACCAGGCCGTGGAAACCGGAGATCGCACCACAGGCAATGGTCACGAACAATAACGGCACCAAGGACGGTGTGCCCTCAGGAACTTCAGTGTTAAAGGCTGGCGCTACGATATCAGGGCTGGCAAAAATCACCGCGGCGTACAACAAGCCTAAACCGATAAACAGCTGGATACCATTGATATAGTCACGTGGTTGCAACAGTGCCCATACCGGTAATAAGGACGCGATAGCGGCATAAACAAACAACAGGATAATCCAGGTTTGACGGTCGTTCAGGCCAAACATGACTTCTGTTGGTAACGCCAGTGGGAACATCGGACCGGCATAAATCATCGCGTACAGCGCAACAACACCGATGATGGTGACCATCAGTAAGCCGATTAACTTACGATAAATCAGCTGACCGATAATCAACGCCACGACAATGGCACCCCAAACCGGCACGGTGGCACTGGGGAAGCTGATAAGTTGGTTAGCAATAACGACCGCAAACACTGCATTGACCATCAGCAGTACCAGGAAGATAACGATCATAAAGATGCTACGGGCACGTTTACCAACGATATCACCGGTCAGAGCGCCAATCGATTTGGCTTTGTTACGGCTACTGGCCCAGATGGCACCGGCGTCATGCACCCCGGCAAAGAAGATGGTACCAAATACCACCCATAAAAAGGCCGGAACCCAACCCCAGATTACGGCGATAGCAGGGCCGATAATAGGTGCGGCACCCGCTACTGACGTAAAATGGTGACCCCACAGGATATATTTATTGGTGGGTACATAGTCAACGCCATCCTGCATTTCGTGTGCTGGCGTACGGAAATTCGGATCTACCTTGAAGATTTTTTCGACGATAAATTTTGAATAGATGAAATAGCCAAGTGCCATGGCACCAAGGCCCATCAACATCAATAGAATAGCATTCATGCTACTACCTCTTAGTGGGTTTAAGACCAACTAAGCATGGTACAGCAATCGCTTAAACACCAGTATGCGACCAAAGTCGTAGGGCGTGTTGACGTTTGCTGCTTATTTTTGCAGCTGTTTGGCTGGTGTTTATACAAGGCAGAGCTTGTGATGTGTAGTTATTCTACATGAACAAGCGATAACGCAGTAGAAACGCCAGCCAAACGCTGCCCGAAGGGTTCGCACTGGCGACGCTTTGCTCTTTGTCACTCGTCACTTATTTAGAATAACTAAACTGCGCTCCTCGTTTCGCGATCAAAGCGTCGCCAGTGCGAACAAAATCCAAGCAGCAAATGTCAACACGCCCTATTTCCGGCAGCATTTTTCTGCCGGAACTTTGATCTGGCGCAATACCTAGCGTTTTTGGATCCAGTTGCCGTCGAGCAAAATATAGTGCCCGCGTGCGGTGCGCTCAATGGCTTTTTGCCCGGCCATCGCTTCAACGTCGCTGACTGCAATATTATTTTCTTTGGCCAGACGGGCATATTCAGCGCGTCTGGCATCGTTAATCAGTTTGGCAATTTGTTCTGCGTCCGCACTGGCGTTAACCACACCCAGATAGCCGTTTGGCTGTTCACCTACCAAACCCTGAGCTTTAGCGTTGGGCAGCGCATTCATCGCTTGCTGTAAGTTCATTGCCAGTACCGGTAAACTGCAAGCCAGCAGCAGGGCAGCTAACCATACCCGCACCTGTTGTAACCATTGTTTCATATTCATCGCCATCTCCTTAAAATAAGCCACTGGCATCACTGAATAATTCATCCAACTGTTTATCGACCTTGATATAGATCTCATGCTGGATCTTCACATTCAGATTAATATTAATCGGTTCGTTGGCCAGCGCGACCTCCACTTTCGGGGTACAGGCGCTTGCCAGCCCCAATAGCAGAAGAGCCAGCAGTCTTTGCTTGATCATGGTTTTGCTCCTGCAGCCTGGCGGGCTGCCTGTCGTTGTTGAATAACCTGTTGTACACGTTTAGTGATAGTATCATTGAGTTTACCAGCTAGCTGCAGGCTGGCTAACATAGCCGGGATATCCTCCTCCAGATTGATATTCAGATTAATAGCCCGACCTTGTTGCACTGCCGGATTAAACCCTTGTAATTGCAGTCCCAAAGTTAAAGTACCATCAGCCTGATAGCTCACCTCGGAATTTAACAAACTAAAATGAAAATCTTCCAGCGCATCAAATACCAGTTTCATTCCGGGATTGCTGCTCGCTGCTGCCGCAGGGTTGCGATATTGCAGTCGCCCACCTGGAGCTTCTGCACTGAGTTGGCCGGCACTGACCGACAACTGTCGTTGCGCATTAAGTTGTAATGGGATCTGACCGCTGACTTTCCCGATCGCCACCACATCGCTGGCGGGATGCTGGCGCAGCAATTCCGCCAAATCCAGCTGCTGTAACTGAATATCCAGCCGTTGTGCCGGTTGGCTCAAATCCAGCCGGGTCGGTTTAACGCTAAGCTGGCCGAGTAAAAAATCGCTTTGTAGTTGTTGTAGTTCTATCACTCCTCGCTCTGGTGTTGCCAGCGCTGTCTGGTAATTGGCAACCAATTGTAACGGCCCCAGTGTCATACCATGATTGAGCTGCTGTACGCTGAGCTGGGGGACGCTAAGGCTAAGTTGTTCCGGATTGATTGCAACAGTGCTTTGGCCACTCAGATTCGTAAACAGTGTACGATCGTAAAGCCCACTTAACTCACGCAATTGCAGCTGAGCCTCAAGCAGTTGTGGTGCGGCCGGATAATGCAGTTGGCCTGAGGCCGCCAGGCGGCCACGTTGCAGTGTCAGCAACTCAGGCCAGGCACGAAAACTGTCCTGTAATGGATTTCCGGCCAGTAAAAAAATATCCGCCAGTTGCCAGCTGGCACTAAGCTTAGTTAGGGCATCTAACTGCGCCTGATACTGCACCGTCAGTCCGGGTGTATTACTTAGCTCGCCCTGTAACTGCAAAGCCTGTAACGAGCCGCTAACGCTGCTGTGTAATTGCCAGTCGGTGGTCTGTAGCTGCGGGTGCTGTAGTTGCTGTAATTGCAAACTGGCTGTGGCAGTGATCTGCACGGGTTGGTCTGATTGCTGACTAAGTTCCAGTTTTGGCAGTTGTAATGCCAGCAGCGTGTTGAGCTGCGGTGAAGTAAGTACGCTGTTCATTGTACCCTGGTGTTGCAGCTGCCACTGTCCTGCCTGCCAGCGGCCGCGCAGGGTACTGCTCAGACTAGTGTTAGTCAGATTAATCTCTGCATCGGGCAATTGCAGAGCGGGCACTGCTGCAGTCCAGGCCGAGTCTTCCAGGATCAGGCTGATGTTCTGACCCAGCTGCAGCATCAGTTTGGCAGAGCCCTGCAGCTGCAGCGCCTGTGGCGTGACATCCAGGCTCTGCAAGGATAATTGCAGTGGTAATGATGTCGGATTGAGCTCTGCCGCTGCGGTATCGAGTTTGACACGGATCCCCGGTAACGGCTGATTCAGCTGCGCGGCTAATGTTGGCAGTTGCAGCTCAGTTAGTTCCAACGCTGCACTGGCCGCCCAGGTATTAATACTGGCATCAGCGACTTTTAGCTGTAAGTCCGCTTCGCCTTTTAGCAGTCCAAGATTCGGTATTAGTACCGGCGTCGGCGCACGCAACAGCAAGCGGAAATCTCCGGTTTGTAGCGGCAGGCCTGGTGCTGAAGTCTGCGCCGTTGCAGAAGTAGGCAGTTGCCAGTCACCCTGCACAAATAGCTGAACTGGCTCGGTAAACTGACTCAATACCTGTTCTGGCACTACCAGCTGCCAGTCGGCCAAGAAGGCTTGTACGGCGCCTGATGGTGGCGATAATGCCAGTGCTAGCTCAGTTTTGCCGTGCAGCCCGTCTAATTGTTGTTTTAAACTTAACGCGAATTGGTCTGGCAGTTGCACGCTGGCCTGTAGCTGCCTGTCCTTGCCAAGTTGTAATTGCATATCGGTGGTCAGGGTGAGCTGCTGCGCCGGACTGCTCAGAGCCAACTGTAATAACCAGTTTTCGCGGTCAGGGCTGCTCAGCTGCAGCGTCGCACCTAACTGACACTGACCCGCCGGGCAAGGTAAATCCAGTGTCATCTGCTTTATATGCAGTTGCTGCGGCAACCAGGCCGGTAACTGCCACTCGGATGCCAGCGTTGACAGACCAAGCGGCGTTGTCGCTTCGGCGGTAGTTTTGGGCGCGTCGAGTTGCAAGTCGAGCTGCTCAGCGCGGATAGCCGTCAGCTGAGGGCGAAAAAATGCCGGCCAGTGCCATTCCACCGACAGGTCATTAAACCCGGCGGTCAGCGGTTGCTTGCCATCGAGCCGGAACTGCAGCTGTTGTAGCTGGATCTGATGCAGGCTTAGCTGACGGATTTGGAAGGATAACTGACTGATGCCGGCTTGCGTTAATTGCTGTTGCAGCACAAACCAGGCAATGCCCGCCAATAATGGCAAGCCCAGTAGCAACAACAATAAACTTTTCAGTAGCCAACGCATCTCGACTCCTGTCGGCGAATTCCCTGTTAGTGTCGGCCAGCCTAACTGAATCGGCTCTGAATTAACAATAAAAAAAGCAGCCGTAGCTGCTTTTTTCAAAGGCGGAACCTATTATTGACGGGCGCTGACCGAGGCATCCCGAATCGCGCGGAACTCATTACCCTGGTACCAGTTTGGCCACTGCCGGCTGTTTGCCAGGTCATTGCCCACCCGGAAATACAGGAACAGATCCTGTTGCGCACCACGCAGATCCCAATTGTCATTCCACTCATCTTCTACCTTGTGGTAACAGCAGGCATTGTACTCAGCGCGCTGCTTGGCACCCCATTCTGCACCATGCTGATAGTGGTCGTTGCCGCCTTTGGCATACAGAATAGGCACACCTTTTTTCGATAGGCTGAAGTGATCTGAACGATAGGCAATACCGGCTTCCGGGTTCGGCTCTTTTACCGCATAGCGACCTTGTTGCTCGGTATATTTGACCAGGATCTCTTCCAGATCGGTATTACCCAGACCGACCACTACCATATCTTTCATCGGACCATAAACGTTCATCACATCCATATTGATCGCGGCGACGGTTTTCTCCAGCGGGAACACCGGATTTTCGGCATACCAGGCGGAACCCAGTAAACCACGTTCTTCGGCGGTAACCAGTACAAAGACCACTGAACGCTCAGGCTGCGGCTGCTGGGCAAAGTACTCTGCCAGCGCAATCACCGCACCGGTGCCGCTGGCGTTATCCTGGGCACCGTTAAAGACTTTGTTATTCGGATTGGAGAAGTCGACACCCAGATGGTCCCAGTGTGCCATGTAAAGCACATATTCATCCGGATACTTGCTGCCCTCGATATAGCCAACGACGTTACTGGATTCCAGTTCACGCAAGTTATTCTGGATGCTGATCGACGCTTTAACATTCAGCGGCACCGGTTTGAATTCGCCGGACAAGGCTTGTTTACGCAAGGTTTCGATGTCGCTACCGATATTGGCAAACAGTTTTTGCGCCGTTTCGGTGGTAACCCAGCCCTCAACCTTGGCGCGGTCCATATTTTTGTTTTCTTTAATTAAATCAAACTTAACCGGTGAGCCGTGTGCCACCACACCCCAGCCGTAGCTGGCGGCGTCAGTTTCGTGAATAATCAGTGCCATGGCGGCACCCTGACGCGCGGCTTCTTCAAACTTGTAAGTCCAGCGGCCGTAATAGGTCATAGCGTTGCCGTTAAACAGCTTTGGATCCTGAGTGGCAAAGCCCGGATCGTTAACAAACATCACCACGGTTTTGCCTTTTACATCCAGACCTTCATAGTCATTCCAGTTATATTCCGGAGCAACAATGCCGTAGCCAACAAACACCATCTCGCTTTCGGTTACTTCCACTGCTTCTGTTACCTGAGTGGTCCAGGCAAACATCTCATCGCGGTAAACCAGCTCAGCCGGCAGTTGCTCGCCGCCACCGCTCAGTTTCATCGCTGAAACCTGCTTCGGATCGATTTGTACCAGCGACACGGGTTGCTTGTAGCTGTCGCCATCGATAGCTTTTAAGCCAATGCGCTTAAAATTTTCTTCCAGATAAGCAACAGTCAATTCCTCGCCTTTAGTAGCCGGGGCGCGCCCCTGAAAGCGATCTTCTGACAGCGTTTTAATATACTCGGCCAGCTTAGGGTTAAACTCGGTATCGACCAATTCAGTGCTTGCCGTTGTGCTGGCAGGTGCAGGTTCTACGCTTTGTTGCGCCGGTTTACCGCAGGCCGTCAGTGCCATTGCGGCAGAGAGTGCCAGCAGCATGGCCGGTTGTTTCAGATTGTGTAACATCGGTTTTTCCTTGGTGTTGTCTGATGTTTGATAAGACTGCAGTCTGTAACTGCAGCGGAACTGTTAGTCGGCATAGCCCCAAGGCACAGGAGGCAAGCTGACCGGCTTAGTTAGATCGAAGTCGACCCTAAACTCCCGGCCTTCACGTACCAGGCGATAGCTAAATTGCTCCGGGTAAATATACATTTGCCAGGTGTTGCCGATGGATTGCGGAACACCACGCGCTGCAAATAACTCTTTTGAGTACTGATCGGCAGGGAAGGACTGCGCATTTGGCCAGCCGGCATCAACGGTATGGCCGCCATACATGGTTTGCTCATCATGTGAGCCATCCTGATTCCGGTGATCATGCTTTAACGATAAACCGGCGCCGGTTTTGGTAATAATCCAGGTTCGGGAATGGTTATCACCAACATGGAAAGGAATCTGCAATTCAGTGTCGGTACAGCGACGTACGTGCATAATCAACGCACCTTCAAAGCCCGGTGCGGCAGGATTATCTACCGCAATTTTGCCGGCAAAGGCTTTGCCGCAAAGTGCTTTGATTTTTTCGAAGAAGGCATCATGGGTGGCGATAGATACCAGTGGCGCAGGTTGTACAATTTGCGCCTGGGCAGCAAAAGTTAGCCCCAGAGAGAGTGCTAATAGGGTTTTTTTCATCTTTTTCTCCTTATAATAGCCCTGAATATACCGCGGATACGTACCGGGTTCAAACCGAACCGGAACAGAACAAGGCGAGCAGCATGCAAAACGAAATTGATGGCAAGTTTTTGCTGAATCTTTATGCAAAAATCGAAAAACATGGCGAGGTGGCTTCTACACCCCACGGCAGCGGCTTTCAACTCGACGGCATTACGATCAGTCAGGGGTTTGATGGTTATGAAGCCTATTTTTCTGATGGTCAGGTGCAGTTAACTCTGGGCTTTCATAATAAATGGCACGCGGATGCCAGCACTGAGCAACAAATGGAACGTTTTTTAGAAAAATTAAAACATATCCAGCAGTCTTACAGCTTGTAGGCGGGATGTTGAGCGGTTTTTTTCAAATTTTGCTTGACGCTATGCAAAATAAAGGGCATCTTGCCGTTTAGATGGCTAAAAGGCTGTTTGCTTTTAGAGTCAGAACAAGATAAAGTACGGCGCGTCAATCGTATTCGATAGACCAGAAGAGGCGCGCTAGCCAGGTATGTGATGTCAGAGCTCTATCGCTCGCAGCAGCACAGAGGGGGTTTAGCGCCGAGGACAAACAACAGGTAGAGGTTGTTTGTTCGGTTGCCAGGGCTGAATCCCTGGGACTGTCACCTGATGTTTTGGTGGAGAGCTTCTGGCCTTTGTTATATACAGCAACGGTCTGTTTCCATTCTCGTTTTGCTCACTAGCAAATGCCATGCTCTGCTTATCTGTTTTGTTAAGGAGAGACCCCCGTGTCCAAACTAATTATTGCCAAATTTGGTGGTACCAGCGTTGCTGACTTCGATGCAATGACGCGCTGTGCTGATATCGTGTTAGCTGATGAAAATATCCGGGTGGTAGTGGTAAGTGCCAGCTCGGGTGTGACGAACCTGCTGGTTGACATTACCAAAACCACAGAAGTACAGCAGCGTTATGATGCCTATGCCGGCATCGAGCAAATTACGCTGAACGTGCTCAATCGCTTGCAGCAGCCTCATAGTGTTGCCGCGCAAATTGAATTGTTATTAGGCGAATTAAAAGCGCTGATTGAAAATGGCGGTGCGGTATACAGCAGCGCGCATAAAGATTTAATTCAGTCCTTTGGTGAGCGTTTAAGTTCCGTGCTGTTTACACAAGTGTTGCTGGAGCGTGGTAGTGCCGCCTTGTGTTTCGATGTTCGCCGTATTATGCGCACCGACAGCCGGTTTGGTAAGGCAGAGCCCCAAATTCAACAACTGGCTGAGCTTGCGGCCATCCATCTGCAACCTCTGCTGGCAGAGCAGCGTATCGTGACTCAGGGCTTTATTGGTGCTGATGAATTTGAGCAAACCACCACCTTAGGGCGTGGCGGTTCAGACTACAGCGCGGCCTTACTGGCCGAAGCGTTACAGGCGGCGACCGTACAGATCTGGACCGATGTGGTCGGTATTTTTACTACTGATCCACGTTTAACCAGTGATGCCCGTTGTATCCGCGAAATCAGTTTCGATGAAGCGGCGGAAATGGCAACCTTCGGTGCCAAGGTCCTGCATCCGGCAACCTTGTTACCGGCGATGCGACAGAATATTGCGGTCTTTGTCGGCTCCAGCCGTGAGCCACAAGCCGGAGGAACCTGGATTGCCAAAGATGTAAAAGAGCGGCCTCCTTATCGCGCTATTGCACTGAGAAAAGCCCAAACGCTGATTACCGTAAAAAGCCCTGCCATGTTGCATGCACCGGGTTTCTTAACCCGGGTGTTCGATACCTTAAGCCGGCATCAAATTTCTGTCGATCTGGTTACAACCTCAGAAATCAGTGTCGCTCTAACTTTGGATCAGGGCGGCATGACCAGTGCATTTAGCAGCAATGTCGAACCAGCTCTGGATGAATTGCGTACCTTCTGCGAAGTGTCAGTGGAAGAGGGGTTGAGTCTGGTGGCAGTGATTGGTAATCATTTGCACAGCAGTAAAGGCGTTTCCGGTGAGCTGTTCAGTACGCTGGAGCGCATTAATATGCGCTTAATTTGCCACGGGGCGTCAAAACATAACCTGTGCTTCCTGGTGCAGGATAGTGACGGTCCGGCAGTGGTAAAACAACTGCATCAGTGTTTGTTTGCTGCCTGAAGCAGACAGTGAAAACAAAGCCCCACTTGTTCGCCTGTCTCTTATACACAAAT
>NZ_LCWL01000080.1:0-14030 GCF_001441695.1 Alishewanella sp. WH16-1
TTGTGTATAAGAGACAGGCACTTAGGCCGGGTTGGATAGTTAACCGCTGTGCTTAGAAAGCGTAAGAGAAGCTGGTGTAGAAGAAACGGCCGATATTGTTGTACAGGCCGGTTTCAGCTGTGGTGCCAGTACTCACGCCCGGTAAGTCACGGTCTAGCAGGTTATCGATACCGAATGCCAGTTTAACGCCGCTGACAAAGTCGTAACCCAGGCGGATATCAGTTACGAAGTAGCTGCCGTAACTCATAATATCGCTTGGATCCGGGTTCAGCGCCAGTGACTGGCTGGTGAACAGTGAAACCGCATCGATATAGCGGGTTTTCACACCAGCTGTCCAGGCATCGTAACGGTAGTTCACGCTCAGGTTGGCTTGCCAGGTCGCGTCACCGGCAACTCCGGCGTTCTCAATATATTCGCTCGGGAAATCCTGGAACGAATAGGTTTTGCGCGACTCCAGCCAGGTACCAATTAACTTGGTATTGAAGCGGCCGCCCAGCGCATCGAAGTCATAGCCAAATTCAAAATCAATACCACTGGCCGTTTGTGCCGCCACGTTTTGCACCACTGACGTAATCAGTTCCGGGGCCAGTGTTTGCGGGTTACGCTGCACCAGATTACAGAACTGCATGTTCGGGCCAGTAGCCGAATCGACACAGCGGTTCAGAATATTCTGTGCTGAAATCGCCGCGATAGCATCGTCAATTTCAATCGACCAGTAGTCAACCGTCAGGCTAAAGCCGCTGATAAAGTCTGGCTGATACACAAAACCAACAGTGTAACTATCTGACTTTTCAGCACGCAGGTTCGGGTTGCCACCACTTAAGCCTTCAACTGTCGCGGCTGGGCTATTCAGCTGAAAGTCTGGGGCAATACCGATAGCCGCACAGTTATTGACCCGGGTCTGGCTCTGACGTTCTGTCGTCGCACAAGGGTCAGTGATGCGGAAGAAGGTTTGGTTTTGCGGGCCAAACAGCTCGCTGATATTTGGCGCCCGCAGCGCTTCAGAGTAGGTTGCCCGTACCCGGAACTCGCCGTTCAGGCTCCAATCCAGACCGGTTTTCCAGCTGGTAGCATCGCCAATGGTACTGTAGTTGGCATAACGCACCGCAGCATCAAATACCAGATCCTGAATCAATGGCAAATCAGCCAGTACTGGTACCGACACTTCAGTAAAGGCTTCTTTCACATCGAATTCACCGCGCATATATTGCAGTGAATTCAGGAAGGTGGCGCCGGTAGCGGCAAAGCGATCCGGCACCGATTCACTTTCTTCTTTCCGGAACTCAGCACCGGCAGAGAAACCGACCATACCGGCTGGTAATTCGAACAGACCGCTGTTGTTAACGCTGGCATTCGCCACTTGCTGGCGAATGGTGCTGTGGCTGTAAGAGGTGGTATTAAACCAGTTACGTGCCGCATCATTAATAGCGTTGTCGCCAAACAGGCTGGTTGGTACACAACCATTGGCACGGGCGGTGGCATCGCGACAAACGATATTACCATTGCCATCGAATACCGCATCCACTGACTGCGCGAAGTTAGTGCGGATCAGATTGTTATAGTTAACCTGCTCCAGCTTGGTTTCGCCATGAGTGACATAGGCTTCAAAGCCCCAGTCTGCTGACAATTCACCCTGAGCTCCGGCAACAAAACGTGAGGTAGTACGGGTGTTTTGCTCAAAGCGACGACCGGCATCTTTCTGGAAGCGGTGAATACGGATCGAAGCCAGATTATTGGCGTCCATCAGCGCTGCCATGCTGTCATCCAGATACGCATTGTCACGCAGAATGCGGATAGCAGAGCCATATTCAAAGAACGATGGCTGGCCTTCACTGCTGCCTTTGCTGCGCACATATTTGCCTTCGGCAAACAGATTAATACTGTCTGTCAGGTCAAAGTTCGCTTTCATATTCAGGTTCTGACGGTTAAAGCTTGGCTGCAGATCCTGATATTGCCGTAAATCTAAAAATTCACAGCTGCTGCAGTGTTCAATATTGCCATAGGTAGTACCCAGGTCCTGCAAGCGCACACTGCCATCCTGATTGAAGATGTACCAGTTGCCATTTAAATTAAAGTTACCGGCGGTAGAACTGTCATACCAGCCAGCATTGGCAACAGTAATCCGATCCGGAATACCATCGTGAATAAAGACGCCGTTGCTGTCCCGACCATCACGGTCAGCCGGGTTAGCAACTGCCATATAAGAGGTACGGGTTTGCCGGCGATCAGTGGCGTTCATGCCTTCCTGGCCAGAAAACTCTGCTGCGACCGCAAAGTTACCGCGGCCGGCCGCAAAGTCAGTACCAAAGGACAGCAAGGCTTTATGGTTATCGTACGGATTATCTTCGGCAAAGCCACGGCTAAGTACCAAATCAAAACCCTGAATATCTTTTTTCAGCTTAAAGTTGACTACACCAGTAACGGCATCGGCACCATAAACCGCTGAAGCACCACCGGTAATAATTTCTACTGAGTCTAACCAGGCAGTCGGAATGCTGTTGGTATCGACCGCGGCGCTACCGGCACTGCTGGCGACATGGCGACGGCCATCCACCAGCACCAGCGTACGGGAGGCACCCATGCCGCGTAAATCCAGTAAGCTTAAGCCGGCAGTACCGATAAAGCGCCCGGCGTTAGCCAGTGAGTAAGTGGCAGCCAGTGACGGTAATTCTTTTAACACTTCACCAATGTTCATGGCGCCGGTTTCCACCAGATCGCGACCAGAAATCACCGTTACCGGTGACGGGGCTATGGCACCTTCACGCAGAATGCGCGACCCGGTAACCTGAATACGCTCTGGCGCTGCTTGCGGGCTTTCTTGCGCCAGCACCAATTGTGGACTGACGGCAGCAACGGTAACGGCCACCACACTTAAACGCAAAGAATTCACTTTGGATAACGATACAGACATGCTTGCTCCTGAATAAAACAGCCAGTGGCTGATACAACTCAGCAGTACCTGTACCGGCACTGCTGCAGAGGGCGCGCATTGTAGGGAATCGTGGTGAAATCGCCAGCAAAAACTGCCTGAAAAATACCGATTGATGAGTATTTATGCAGTTCCTGAATAAGAAAAAATCAAACTGATGGCTTTTAAGGCAGCATAAGAAAGGGCTGATGCAGCTTGAGTCTTTGTGGGACCAAGCCTCAAACTGTATAGTTATGCAACTCAACCAGCAGCATGAAAGCGCGTAAAAGCCGCTGCTAAATCGGCGACTAAATCCTCCGGATCTTCCAGGCCAATATGCAGTCGAATCAGCGGTCCGCTATAGGGCCAATCACTAGCCTGTCGCAATGCCTGCACATTAAAGGTCGCGGTGATCAGGCTTTCGTAGCCGCCCCAGGAAAACCCCATCTTAAAATGCTGCATGCCTTCAATAAAGGCGGCAACCTGCTGTTGGCTACCTTGCTTTAATACAAACGAAAACAGTCCATTACTGCCGCTAAAGTCGCGTTTAAACTGCTGATGGCCCGGATGATCAGCAAAAGCCGGATGCCTTACTGTCTCTACCTCGGGCCTCTGTGCCAACCAGTGGGCAACCTGTAACGCATTTTGCTCGTGTTGCTTTAACCGCACTCCTAAGGTCCGTAAACCACGGCTGGCAGCATAGACATCATCAGCCGAAGCACAGTAACCCATTAAATAGCTATGCTCACGCAGTTGCGGCCAGTACTGCTCGGTAGCAGTGGCGGTACCGAGCATGACATCAGAATGGCCGATAATATATTTAGTCGCCGCCTGAATTGAGATATCCACGCCCAGTTCAAAGGGCTGACACAAAATCGGTGAGGCCCAGGTATTATCCAGTACCGTAATGATTTGACGCGCCCGCGCCACCGCACAAATCGCTGGTATATCCTGCACCTCCAGCGTCAGCGAGCCCGGCGATTCCAGAAAGATCATCCGGGTATTGGGTTTAATCAATGCCGCAATACCGGCTCCGATCAGCGGGTCATAATAAGTAGTCTCAATCCCCAGCCCAGCTAGTAACTTATCGCACAGGGCCCGGGTCGGTTCATAGACACTGTCCACCATCAACAAGTGATCGCCCTGCTTTAAAAACGCCAGTAAAGCACCTGATACCGCAGCGGCACCACAGGGATAGAGTGCACAACCCACGCCGCCCTCCAGCTCACACATGGCTTCCTGAAAAGCGAAATGAGTTTGGGTACCGCGTCGGCCATAATAGGGTACCCGGTTACCACGTTGCTTCGTCGCCTCACGCAATTCCTGCATGGTATCAAATACGATGGTGGAGGCGCGTACCAGTGGTGGATTTACGGCACTGCCTGTCCATTGCCTACTGCGACCGGCATGAATTAACTGGGTATTTTTTTTCATGTTGGTGCTCCAATTCGACCAAAGTGGCGTAGTAAAGACATCCGGAAGTCTGTATACTCTAAAATATCGACATCCTAAGGCATAATTTAGTCAACGTCACGCTATCTTTAATTGCGGTACTGGTTTGACCCCAGGTTATTTAAGCTCTAGCTTTAATTATGAAACCTAAGCAATCTTAACAGTAATGTCATACACATCTTAAGGTTGTGGCGGGAAATAACAACAAGGAGATAACACCTATGCACAGCTTCAAGCCCCACCCTCTTGCTTTAGCCGTGACGCTGGTGCTCACCAGCCCTTTGGCTTTAGCGCAGCAAAGCAATACCAGCGAAACAGAAGAAAAAGCGGAACGCATTGAGCAAATTGTAGTCACCGGTACCCGGGTAGCCGGCCGCTCAGTGTCGGATACGGCAGTGCCTATTGACATCGTAAGTGCCGAAAGCTTAACTCGCGCTGGCTCTACCGAACTGAACCAGGTGTTATCTACCGCCCTACCATCCTTTAACTTTCCGCGCCCCGGTCTCACCGATGGTACCGACACCGTACGCCCGGCCACGCTGCGTGGTTTGGGACCAGACCAATCTCTGGTGCTGGTTAACTCGAAACGCCGGCATTCAGCTTCATTGGTTAACGTTAACGGCTCTGTCGGTCGGGGTTCGTCCGCAGTAGACTTAAATACGATTCCCACCGCGGCCATCGGCTCAGTCGAGGTACTACGTGATGGGGCTTCGGCCCAGTATGGTTCTGACGCAATTGCCGGGGTACTGAACGTGCGGCTACGTGAAGCCAGTGAGGGTGGCAACTTTACCACGTCCTATGGCTGGCGCGAATCAACTTACACGACACCGACTACACCACCACCAGCCGGCGCTACCTGGAGTGCGCCCGCTAATATTGAGCGTAGCCGTACTGACGGTGAAACCTTGACTTTAAGCGGCTGGCGCGGTTTTGACTTGGGCAATAATGCCTTTTTAACCGTCTCTGCAGAGTATAAAGACGCCGAGCGTACCGAGCGCGGCGGCTGGGATTACCGGCAGCAATATCCGTTGGTTAATGGCCAGTTTGATGAGCGTGAAACCTTCTTTAACCGCTTTAGTGCCTGGTACGGTGAGCCGGAACTAGAGCAGTTCACCCTGTTTGCCAACGCTGGTAAAACACTGGATAACGGCAAAATTTATGGCTGGTTAAGCTATCAGGATCGCGAAGCACGTTCAGCAGGCTTCTATCGCCCGGCTAACGATTCCCGCAACATCCCGGAAATTTATCCGAACGGTTTCCTGCCAATTATTGCGCCGGATGTCACCGATGCCAGTGCGGCGGTGGGTTATGAATTCGACGTTGGCGAGTGGACTATTGACACCTCCTTGGTCTGGGGCCAAAACCGCATGGCCTTTACTATCGAAAATACGCTTAACCGCTCCATTGGCCCATTAAGCAAAACTGAGTTTGATGCCGGTGGTTTCCGCTATGGCCAGGCGGTGTTTAACTTATCCGGGGTGCGTTCTTTTAATGTTGATGGCTTAGCCTCACCGCTTAACGTCGCGACCGGTATCGAAATGCGCCGTGAGCGTTACAGCATCTTTGCCGGCGAGCCGGATTCCTGGCGCAATGGTGGTGTGCTATTAAATGGTGCCCCAACTCCGTCTGGCGCTCAGGTTTTTCCTGGCTTCCGGCCATCAAATGAAGTGCGGGAAACCCGGCGTGCTTTGGGTGCTTATGTCGATTTAGAGGCAAACCTTACTGACAATATGCTAGGCTCAGTGGCAGTTCGTGCCGAAGATTATTCTGACTTTGGTAGCAATGTCACCGGTAAAGCCGCGTTACGTTACGACTTTACTGATAACTTCGCCATCCGTGGCTCGCTGCAAAACGGCTTCCGTGCGCCGTCGCTGCAACAACAAAACTTCACCGCGACCTCTACCAACTTTATCAATGGTGTTCCTTTTGATATCACAACTTTCCCAGTCAGCGATCCGGTAGCACAAGCTTTGGGCGCGCAAGCGCTGGATGCGGAGGAATCGGTAAACTATTCACTGGGCACAGTGTTCCGGATTGGCGGCGTTTCAGTCACCATCGACGGCTATCGGATCGATATTGACGACCGTATCGTGTTGTCAGAAAACCTGACAGCAGCAAATGTGCGGGATTATCTGACGTCACAAGGCTTTATTGGTATAGGTGGCGGCCGCTTCTTTATCAACGGCGTTGATACCGAAACCAAGGGTGTTGATGTGGTGATTAACTGGAGCTTACCAACTGATAAGCTTGGGTTGTTCGATTTTACCTTAGTGGGGAATTACAACGAAACCAAGGTGACGTCAGTACCGGAAACCTCACAGTTATCGGCGTTAAATCCGGCGCCGACACTATTCGGCCGTGTAAACGTGCTGACCTTTGAAAAAGGCACACCGAAAGATAAATACGGCGCCACCGTAAACTGGAGCTTTGATAATTTAAGCGCCACCTTGAAAGCGACCCGCTATGGTGAGGTTTTAGCGCCAGGTACAACTCCAGCCACTGACTTTATCCTAAGCCCAAAAACCCTGGTTGATCTGGAAGCCCGTTATGAGTTTAACGATAACTGGACGCTGGCCTTTGGCGCGGACAATATCTTTGACCAATATCCGGATGCTTTCCCGATTAACCTGAATACCACAGGCGCTACCTCGTTCTCGAACTATTCACCGTTCGGACGTTCTGGCCGCCTGTTCTATGGTCGGGTTGCCTACAACTTCTAACAGTAGGTCAGCAACAGCAAAGGCGCCATGTTGGCGCCTTTGCATTTCGGCTTGTTAACCTTTTCTGATTAGCGATTGTGATGGCGGCGCGGCCTAATTTAAACCCTGGATATCTGCCAGCGGCGCTAATTTTTCCAGCTCTGGCCGGGCAAAATAATAACCTTGTAAAAACCGAATACCGACGGAGGTCAGGTACTCAAGCTCCTCCTTAGTTTCAATCCCCTCCGCTAACACCCGGGTGCCCTGTAATTCGCACTGCTCAATCGTGCGCTCAACAATAAACTGTTTTGCCGGGTTTTTATCGATATTGCGGATTAACTGCATATCCAGCTTTAAGATATGCGGTTTTAATTCAATCAACCAATCCAGCGTGGCGTAGCCTGAGCCATAATCATCAATTGCCGTCTGAAAACCACGTTTGGCATAACTTTGGAAAATCCGGTTTAAGTGCGCCTTATCCGGGATTTGCTCACCTTCGGTGACTTCAAAAATCAGCTTGGTTAAATCAAAACCGTAGGTATCCGCCGCTTCAATGGTGGCTTTGATACAGGTTTCCGGGTTATACACCGCATTGGGTAAAAAATTGATATTTAAAAAGGTTTTACAGCCTAATCTAGCTGCCGTTTCGATTGCTTTTACCCGACAAGCCTGATCAAAGTAATATTTATTATCGTCATTAATATGCTGAAACACCCAGCCGGCACCCTCACCATTGGGCCCACGCACCAGCGCTTCATAGGCGATAATGCTCTTCTCCCGCCAATCAATAATAGGTTGAAAAGCCATGCGGATCTGAAAGCCAAGATCCTGACCACTAAGACAATCGCTACAGGTTTGTTGTTTGATATTAGCCGGAAACTGCATCTTACTGGTGTCTCTACACTTGTCGGTTTATTAGTTTTACCAGAAATTTCTGGCTGTTGCCTGTTTTTCCGGTATTTTTTCGCTAACCGGGCCAAAGATTCGGCTCAGCGCCCAGTGCCATTGCCTTGGCATAGTATTCGGCCAACACCTGAAACGCCGCAGCAGCAGTGTTGCCAAATGTCACAACGCCATCTTCGTGCCCCGCCATAGTAAAAATACCTTGTCTGGTTACAGTGGTAGCACTAAATAACCTTGCCACCTCCGCTGCCATTTCTACCGTGCCATAAGGAATCTCAGCGGCGGTTTGTGGCAGCTGTAATTCGTTGGCCAAATGCCAGATCGCCGGGCAATGGGCGTGGATGACAAAATTAATGCCGGGGTCCAGCAAATATAGCTGGCCATGGGTCATAGCTTCAGATGATGGTTTGCAGGGACCTGTCGCCGCAATCTGATTCAGTTCGGGCTGGCAGTGGCTCACCAACGCATAATCGGCGGCGGTTAATACCGCTTTGCCTCCGGTTTGGGTGCCACTAATCAGGAACTGGTCAGTACCCGGTAAACGCTGGCTGATATTACCAAAACCGTAGTTATCATAACGTAATGGATGCTGGCCCAGCATGCCGAGCTGCACACAGAGCGTGCGCCAGGCAGTTAGCTCACTGATATCGGCCGCGGCTGTTAGCTCAGCTTGCTGATAACTTAACTGAAATTTTATAACCCCTTCTTGCTCAGTCATCGTATAACCCGCGTCACTGTTTTTTCGCATTATAAAAGGCAGCTTCGGCTTTCCCCAGCCGCATAGCAGGCCAAAACTGGCAGGAAATGGCTGGCAATGTATAATACGGTCAGCTTTTGTCAGGCTGCGGCTGACAACATTAAGGGCAAAGATGAAATATAAAGATTTACGCGACTTTATTGCACAGCTGGAGCAGCGCGGTGAACTGGTGCGGATCAGTCAGCCGGTGGATCCGGTGCTGGAAATGACCGAAATTGCCGACCGCACCCTGCGCGGTGGCGGCCCCGCCTTACTATTCGAAAACCCGAAAGGCTTTACGATCCCGGTACTGGCTAACTTATTTGGTACCCCAAAGCGCGTGGCGCTGGGTATGGGCCAGGACGAGGTGTCTGCGCTGCGTGAAGTTGGCAAACTGCTGGCCTTTTTAAAGGAGCCGGAGCCACCGAAAGGTTTAAAAGATGCGTTTAGCAAGCTGCCGATCTTTAAACAAGTGCTGAATATGTCGCCCAAGCAAGTAAAAAAAGCAGCCTGCCAGCAAGTGGTATTAAGCGGAGACCAGGTGGATCTAACCAAGCTGCCGGTGATGACCTGTTGGCCTGGCGATGCCGCGCCGCTGATTACCTGGGGTTTAACGGTAACCAAAGGCCCACATAAAGAGCGGCAAAACCTTGGCATATACCGGCAGCAGGTACTGGGTAAAAACAAAGTGATTATGCGCTGGTTATCGCACCGTGGCGGCGCACTGGACTTTTTTGAATGGCAAAAAGCCCATCCGGGCCAACGCTTTCCGGTTGCTGTGGCCTTAGGCGCCGATCCGGCGACCATTTTAGGTGCCGTAACACCGGTACCAGATACGCTATCGGAGTATGGTTTTGCTGGTTTGTTGCGCGGTGATAATACCGAAGTGGTGAAATGTATCAGCAATGACTTACAGGTACCGGCCAGTGCCGAGTTTGTGCTGGAGGGCTATATCGAGCCGGGCGAGTTGGCACCGGAAGGCCCCTATGGCGACCATACCGGCTACTACAATGAGGTGGATAACTTCCCGGTATTTACTGTGACCCATATTACCCATCGTGAAGATCCGATCTATCACAGCACCTATACCGGCCGGCCACCGGATGAACCTGCCATCCTGGGTGTGGCGCTGAACGAAGTCTTTGTGCCGATTTTACAAAAGCAATTCCCGGAAATTACCGACTTCTATCTGCCACCTGAAGGCTGCTCATACCGGCTGGCCGTGGTGACGATGAAAAAGCAATATCCGGGGCATGCCAAACGGGTGATGATGGGCGTTTGGTCTTTCCTGCGCCAGTTTATGTACACCAAGTTTGTGATCGTTTGTGATGATGATATCAACGCCCGCGACTGGCAGGATGTGATCTGGGCCATTACCACCCGGATGGATCCGGCGCGGGATACCACCCTGGTGGAAAATACGCCAATTGATTATCTCGACTTTGCGTCACCGGTATCCGGTTTAGGTTCAAAAATGGGGATGGATGCCACCAATAAATGGCCAGGCGAAACTAACCGTGAGTGGGGCGAGCCTATCGTGATGGATCCGGCGATTAAACAGCGGATTGATGCCTTATGGCCGTCGTTGGGTATCACTTTACCAGAGCAAAAAACATGAGCTATCAGGTACGGATCCTACCGGCAAAACTAACCTTTGAGGTAGCAGAAGGTGAAAGTATCCTCGCTGCGGCCTTACGCCAGGGTATCGATTTTCCGCACCGCTGCCGCCAGGGTGTCTGTACCAGTTGCGTATGCAAATTGCGCAGTGGTAGTGTCAGTTACGCCGACCCTAGCCCATTAACCGAAACCGATCGCCAGCAGCAGTTTGTCTATTGTTGCCTGGCGACTGCAGACTCAGATTTAGAGCTGCACCATCCTTTTATCCGCGGTTAGTTGCCGCCAGAACCATTGAGAGCTTTATGAACACCATTTCTTGCCAGGTTATTGCTATTAGCGCTTTGACACCGGTGGTCAGCAAAGTATTGCTGCAACCGGCGCAGCCAACTAGCTATACGCCTGGTCAGTATTTACAGCTGTGTCTGACTGAAAATGACAAAAGACCTTTTTCGATTGCCAGCATTCCTGCACAAGATCTGCTTGAACTGCATATCGGCGCGCCAGCAGGCGATAACTGGTCCAGCGCTGCGCTACAGCATTTACAGCAAGCGTTTGCGCAGGGCTTATCGGTACAGGTTGAAGTCGGCTTAGGTCATGCCGGTTGGCGTCAGGACAGCGCGCGACCAGTCATCCTGTTAGCCGGTGGCACGGGTTTCTCTTACGTGCACAGTATTGCTATGGCACTGGCCGCAGCGTCACAGGATAAACCGGTATTTTTATACTGGGGGGTGCGGCAGGAAGATGCCTTGTATTATCAGGCCGAGCTGCAACAATGGGCAGCGGCAAATGCTAAATACCGCTTTATCCCGGTAGTGCAAGAGCCTGGCGCCAACTGGCAGGGCCGGAGCGGCCTGGTGCATGAAGCGGTGTTACAGGACTTTGTCTCACTGGAAGCTTACGATATCTATATCGCCGGCCCCTTTGCCATGGCCGGGGTAGCCCGCGAAGCTTTCGCCGAGCAAGGTGCACATCGCGAACAGATGTTTGCAGATGCATTTGCTTATATCTAGGGCGTGTTAAAAAGTACGCAGCGGAATTATAGATTGACCTGAGCAGGCAGCTTGTTATTATCTAATTGATAACAACATTAATAGGGATGTTAAAATGTTTAAGCGTTTTGCTTTTTTGCTACTCTGCTGCAGTTTCACACTCAGAGCCGACTGGAATCAGGCGTTGCTCGCCTACGAGCAACAGGATTACAACACTGCCCGATTGCACTTTAGTGAGCTCGTGAAAGTGGGTAATGCCAACGCCATGTTCAGTCTGGCGGCGATGTATTTTAACGGTGAAGGACAAGACGCGGATAAAGTGCAGGCAGCCGCCCTATTTAAGTTAGCGGCAGATTTTGGACACGCCGATGCCACGGCGCTCGCGGCACAACTCGGTGCCAGCTTGCAGCCAGCGGAGCAGACCAACTATGCGCAGATGGTACAGCAATGGCAACAACAGGTGATGGTACCGGCCGGGCCAGCAATGCTAACGCGCCCATCCGTTGCTACAGCTGCTCAGCCGATACGCCGGGTTGAACCGCGTTATCCGGTAGATGCCGCAAGACGCGGCCAGTCAGGCTATGTAAAAATGCATTACCGGGTCGATGAACAAGGACGGGTCACGGATATCATGGTATTGGATGCTTATCCGCAGCAGCTCTTTATCAAAGAAGCGCTGAAAGCCCTGCAAAGCTGGCGTTATAGCAGCGGTAGCCCGCAACTGACGGTAACGGAATTAAGCTTTACGCTGGAAATTCCCGGCCAGGCCAGGTTAAATATCCCACGCCTGGAGCAGGCGTTATTTCAATCCAAACTCTGGGATTTAGCGGTTGCCGGCTCCGCTGAGCATCAGTTAATCCTCAGCCAACTGTTGCGCCATTTGGTAACGCAAGGGGCTCATCACTTTATCATCGACCCGGCATTACCCTTAACAGCACCAGATTTGAATTTACTCCAGCCAGAATTAACCGTGAAAGCGGATTTTACCACTATCGCGCAGCAGACACTGGTGACTGTTGACCCGTCGGGAGTTATCACGACAGCAGAGGCAGACCCGGCGCTTATTGGTAAACAATTATCAGGTGTTAAAACTGCCGGACAGTTTTTGCTGGAACCCCGTACCGTAAACACTAAAGCAGAAGTCTTTGTGCAGCCGGCACTGACGGTTTCCCGGGCCTGGTCGGCGGATTATTGGCTGGAGCAGGCAGCGCGCAATGGTCAAATCGACGCTCAGCGTAATCTGGCAGCGACCGATCAGCATTGGTTGAACTATCTGTTAGCTAAGCAAGACCCCGTTGCCATCAGCTGGCAGGCAACAGGTTTGCTTGCCCAACATAATCATTGAGCTATCAGGCTTTAGCGGGCTGTCGCGTAAACTCACTAACGTGACAGCCACTTCGCCATAGTCTGGCGGAATAGTATGGCATCATCGCTCTCCTTGCATGGCACCCCTTTCAGCTTTATCAACTGCTCAAATCCCGACAGCGCCGGATCAGCAATCAAACAGCGACCATTCACCCGCACTAATTGTTTGCCGTCATGATAAGTAAAAAGCACACTCTGCTCTGGCGTGGCATCGGGTTGTTGCCAGCGCTCACTGCGGCTGGTCGGGATCTGTTGCTGTTGTCGCCTCCAGCCAACATAATCCGGTGCCGGCTGCTGATACTGATTAGCAAGGCTCGCCAGACTACGTTCAGCTAAACCCGGGCGCGACAGCGCTAGGCGTTCAGACACTGCTGTGTCATCTGTGCCAGCAAGCTGCGCTTGCTCCGGTTTAGCTTGGTCCACTTGCGGCTGTGGATTATCTGATACGTCTGGCTTTTCTGAGGTAGATCTGACCGGCGCTACGGCTTCAGACCCAGGTACTGTTGCAATTTCGGCCGCTGACGATGATACCGTCGGTGCTGGTAATGCAGACAGCGGTGCAGCGACAGGCTCAGTAATCTTGGGTGGCGTATACAAATAGCTGCTAATCACCGCAGCCTCTGGCGGCTCGGCCATCTTTACAGGTCGCAACAACACCAGCAACACAGCCAGATGCAGCAGCAGTGCCCAACACACAGGCCGGAAATAATCGTGATGCCAAGTCCCTTGCATAATGCTCTCACCCCAATGACCAAGCTAAGACTGCCGCACCGACTGAAAATTCCGCCAGCCGCCACCATGGCACGTAAAATGTCCGTTGTTCACCGGCATTAGTGGTTGATAATCGCCCACGACATAGTATTTACAACGCTTTCATGCCAGAATCAGAGTAATTGCACTAAAGGAAAACTGTTATGCAACATAAAACCCTGATTAAGGTTCGCGGCTACCATTTAGATATCTATCAGCATGTAAATAACGCCCGTTATCTGGAATTTCTGGAAGAAGCGCGCTGGGGCTATCTGGAAGATAGCGGCGATATCGAATGGTTTGCCAAACATGGTCTGGCCTGGGTGATTGTGAATATCAATATTAACTACCGGGTAGCCGCCACCATGGGCCAGACGCTGGAAGTCTTTACCCGCTTTAGCAAGATTGGCAGTAAAAGTGCTGTCGTATCACAGGAAGTGCGGATCGCCGGCTCCGATGCCGTGGCAGCTGATGCTCAGGTGACCTTTGTTTGTCTGGATCAGAAAACCGGCAAGGCAGTGCCAATTGAGGGCGAATTGCGTGAGCGTTTAACTCAGCATCTGAGTGAATAAAAATCGGCTTACAACAAGAAAGCGGCAGCTGCCGCTTTC
>NZ_LCWL01000119.1:0-16955 GCF_001441695.1 Alishewanella sp. WH16-1
GGTCCGGTGTTACATTAACTGTTTCTTTAATTCTTCCGCCAGAGGATAGCTTTTAGCAATCGCCGCATCCAGTAATGCTAAGCCTTGTTGCCGTTGCCCCTCCAGAATCAAGCGGCTGCCAACCCAAGCCATCACCTCAGCATCTTGCTGAGCTAACAGATATTGCTCCCATCTCTTATCATAGGCAGCCATAATCCGTTGTGCACCCCGATGCCCATTTTGGGCCGCCTGATCCCACCAGAAATTTGCCGAATAACTGGCCGGAACGTTAAAAGAAGCACTGACCCAGGGCGCCTTATTATGCCCAACATCATTCTTAACGATCTGATACACATCATGATCAAACTTGCCTGTTAACTTCAACCCCAATAAAGACTTCACTTTACTTTCGGCAGCAAAGTCCGCGCGCAACTCTTCGGTGATAGTACCATCATCGGCTATACGCACTACTGCATATCCGACAAAGCCATCAAAATCCACTTTTACCGGATTCGTCCGCCGGAACACCGATAAATCAAGCTGCGGTTCAATATCTAAGGAATCATCAATAGATAAATAATTCCGGCTCTGCACATCGACCAATCTCAGAACACCACCCAGCAAAAATTGATGTTGCGGTGAGCCCATCAACGCGCCTTGCCATAGTTGATGCTGGTCGATAAGTTCTTCAACTTTTTCTACCCGCACCCCGCCATCCATTGCAAAATCCAGACGTACATTAAACAGGTGCTTACTACCGGTCGCTTCATACTGCCAACGACTTATCGCGCGCACAGATTCGCGATCAAAGACACCTTCCGGATATGCATCAACAACGTCTGCTGACTGCACTTTGCCTTGTTCATCTACCAGAAAGCGCATCGCGACATAACCAAACTGGCCAGCCTTTGCCGCAGCCACCGGATACTTTGGCGGGACACGTTTAATAGGGTTCGGCCGCTCGACAACGGCTGGCTCATTTTCCCAACTCTTTGGCCAGACTTGTACTTGTTGTTTCAATAACTGCAGCTGCTGCTCCACTGCTGCCAGAGACTGCGCATCAATATTTTGTTGTTGTTGCGCAACCAGATTACCGGCATCCGCCCGGCCCAACTCCGCAGCCAGCATAAAATAGGCTAAGGCCTTATTTCGATCCTGAGTTACGCCTTCACCATTAAAATACATCGCCCCTAAATTAAAGGCGGCGTCCTTATTTCCTAATGGTAATAGCTTCTCAAATTCCTGCTGCGCAAGGTTGTAATTTTGTTGCTCATAGGCCGTCAAAGCCTGCCACCAATCCGCAGTAGCAGGTTGCGCAACCAGCAGACCTGCTGCGAAAAACCATAGTTTTTTCATCAAAACTCCTTTTCAAGTCATTTATGGCGTGACTAAATTGAGGACAGCAGTATCAAATACTTACAATTAAATTACAAGATGCAATATTGGCAGATGCTTTGCCAGGCTTTGAGTTTGTTGGTTAAATTCAACGAAGCGTGGGCAGGACTGGTGGAGGGTAACTGCATTAAAGCAGGTACCTGCTCCGGTGCCAGCGTCGGCAACACCAGCTTGCGGAAACTTTGCGCCGCCTTGGCACCGTTAAACGCCAGTGCACGAATTTGCGGCTGTTGTTGCAATAAACTGGCAAAGTCATTCGGTGTTTCAGCGCGGATCGCGCTATCCAAGCTACCCTGACGCTCGCAACTCTGCAGCACGTCCCATAGACCGATACCCTGCGCCTGCAATTGCATTAGTCGCTGTGGATAGGGTAAATCGTAAGCAAAATCAAACAGCTGCCCCATAATAGGCCAAAACGCATTGCGAGGATGGGCGTAGTATTGCTGGGCGGCCAGCGAGGCGGCACCCGGCATACTGCCGAGCACCAACAACCGGGTATCAGGCGGGAGAACCGCCGCTAGGCTGGTAAGGCGTTCTGCCATAGCTCCGGCTGATATTGCCGCACCTTCTGCCAGGCCATGACCGCTTGTTCTTTATCGCCCTCCTGCTCTGCCAGATAGGCTAATACAGCATACAGGTAACCATTGCTGGCGTGATCACGCAACCAGTGCTGCACGGTCTTGCGTAGTTTTAACACTGAGCGACCGAGCGGAATTTGCCGCAGATAAGGCCAGGCCGCGGGTAAATCATCCAGCGTCAGCGCCTGTACCAGTTTCTGCTCGGCTTGTTCGTTTTGGCCCTGCTGCGCCAGCGCCCAGGCCAGGCCTAACATAGCGGCCGCGGATTTACGTTCCTTCGCCGGTAAATTCTGCCAGTAGTCGGCCTGCTCTGAAAAACCCTGCAAACTGAGCTGACTGATTGCCGCCGGATAAATAGCAAAGCGCCGCTGCTGCCAGCTATCTTTACTAAACCAGCGCTCGCTCACGGCTTGTGGTACCGTTTGCAGCAAACTTTGCCATTGCCCGGCCTGCTGTAATGCCTGCAAATACAACTGGCCCAATGCCGGGTCCTGCTTTGCCTGCGACAAATGCTGCGCCAGTAAGCGACAGGCTTCTCCTGCCTGCCCTTGCTGTAATAACAAATCGGCCTGCACAAAGGCACTGTTAGAGCCACTGACTTCAAGCGCACCGGCTAAATGACCGGCTTGCTCCGTTTTACCCGCATACAGGCTGGCATAGCTGGCCAGCATCCGCTTTTCGGTGGCAAAGCTGGGATCATTCAACGCCAGCTGTAACTGTTCACTGGCCTGAGACCATTGCTGACGCGCATAGGCTTGTAACCCCAGGGCAAAAGCTGCTTGCGCTTTTTTCGCCCGCCGCACCCGAAAAAAGCTAAATGACCATTTTTGCCAGCGCGCTAAATGCCGCAGCACCGTGACGAGTAAGGCGCCAGCCAGCAGCACTAAACCCAGCGCAATCACCAGACCGAGTAACGTCATTTCGACACTGTAGCCGGCCACAATCAACTTGATATAACCCGGATTATTAATCAGTACCGGCCCCAGCAACATTGCCAGAATTAAAATCAGTGTTAGCAGCAACAGCTTAATCATAAGCCCTCCTCAGAGAGCAGGGATAACTGGCGCTCCAGCTGCGCCGGACTTTGTAGTACAGGCAACTCAACCTGACTCAGCGCCAGCTGGCTTAATTGCACCAGCTCGCCTGCAGCCTGCTGTACTGCGCTACTCTCTGCGGCGAAATAGCGCTGTAGCAGATCGGCAGCTTGCTGTATTGCCCGACTAAATACCGCTTGCTGGCCCTGCAACAATGCTTGCTCAGCCAACAATAATTGCTGCTGTAAGGTCAAACGTAGCTGCACCTGTTGTTCCGCGCTCAGATTAATAAAATCTTCCGCCACGGCCGGGCGTACCTGAAATAACTTGCTCCAGCTTTGTTGCCAGTATGCGGCCAAATTCTGGCGCCAGTTGGCCAGCTCGCCATCAGCAACAGGCTGAGTAACCAGAGCTTGCTCCTGCTGCTTCAGCGGCAGTTGTAAACTTTGCTGCCGCAGTTGCGCCAGCTGCAGATAAACCTGGCTATAGTCCGGCAGGCTTAACTGCTGCAACGCAGTTAAGTCATCACGAATACTTTGCCGTACCGGTAACAGCGCCGGATTATCCAGTCTTACCAGCTGAGCATCGGCCTGCTGCAGTAACATACGCGCGCTGCGTAAATCCTGTTGCAATACCAGACTGTAACTGGCGCGTTTTAACAGATAGCCGACCTCTGACAGTAACCAATGTTGTGGCGGCGCGCCGTCCTTTTCCTGCAACTGCTGACGTAATAGCGCCAGCTGGCTTTGTAATTGGCTGGTCAGCTCTGCCTGACTCGCCTGCTGTGTGTGCTGCCAATTTTGCCATTGTTGTTCAACGTTACTTTGCTGCTGCGTTTGTTGCTCGCTAAGTTGTGCCATGGCCTGCGCCAGCTGTTGTTCCAGCTGCTGTGCGCTACGCTGGCTTTGACTGAGCTGCTGCTGCATACCCTGCCATTGTGGCCATAACCACCAGCCGGCAGCAGCAATGCCGCCTCCGAGCAACAACACCAACAATAAGGCGAACACGGCCATGCCACTGCCGCCGGAGCCAGCGCGCTCGTTTTCAGTCTCGGCCAGCTGGGCTTTTAGCTCGGCCAGCGGCGCTTCACTGTCGATGGTAGTTGGCTTTTGCTCACTCATAACAAGTCCTTCTTAAACTGCTGTATCGCCTCTAATAAGGCATCATCATTCGCGCTTTGCGCCAGCTGGATCCTTGGCGCGGCAATGCCCAGCGTCAGCGCACTGTCACGCGCTCTTGGGCTGACCAGGATCCAGCCCAGCTGACAAAGCCAGCTATGTTCGGCAACCGGCACCAAATCAAAAATACGCTGCAGGATTTCATTACTGGTCGCTACCACACAGCGGATGCCCTGCTGACGCCATTGTTGGCACAACATAGCACCGTCTAACGGCAGCGGGATCCGGCTATAGCTTTGTACATAACGCACCAGGGCGCCGCGCTGACTTAGGGTTTGTTTAATCAATTCGCGTCCGGCATTACCGCGCACCACCACGACCTGCAAGCCGACGACATCTTGTAACTCCGGTAAACCGAGCAAGCCTTCGCTGCGCTGATCTTGTGGCACCAGCACACTGCGGCCGGTCCAACGGGTTAAAGCAGCGGCGGTGGTTTCACCTACCGCCAGTAAAGGCGCGGTCAGCTCGCTAGGATCGAGTTGCTGCTCCAGTGCATGCACCGCACTTAAACTGACGAACACCAGCAAGTCCGCTTGCTTTAATAAGCGCAGATCTTTGGCTTTTAACTGTACCATCTGGGTAGTAATCACCGGCTGGTACAGATAGGGCACGCCGCTGTCATCCAGAGCTTCCAGCAGATGATCCGCTTTGCCGGCCGGCCGGGTGATTAAAAACATGCTGGTTAGCTGCCCTGATACACAGCAGTTAAAATCTTACCGGCGCCCGCGGCCAGCAGTCGCTCAGCCAGTTGCAGCCCCAGGGCTTCAGCGCTGCTGGCTGGCCCCTGCACTTGATCGCGGATAATTTCGCTGCCATCGAGGGAACCCACCAGACCGCGCAGCGTGATTTGCTCACCGTGCTGGGTGGCAAAGGCACCAATCGGCACCTGACAACCGCCCTGCAGGCGGCGGTTCATTGCCCGCTCGGCCAGCACACAATTGCGGGTCACACTATGCTCCAGCGGCGCCAATAACGCTTGCACCCGCTGGTCGCTGGTGCGGCATTCAATACCCACGGCACCCTGACCATTAGCCGGTAAACTCTGCTCTACCGGCAGATAGCCCGCGATGCGCTCAGCAAAACCCAGCCGCAGCAAACCGGCCGCCGCCAGAATAATGGCCGCGAACTCACCGTTATCCAGCTTGGCCAGCCGGGTATTCACATTGCCGCGCAAGTCCCGCACCTGTAAGTCGGGACGTAGCGCTTTTAACTGACATTGCCGGCGCAAACTGGAAGTACCGACGACCGCACCCGGCGGTAACTCGGCGATAGCACGAAATTGATTGGAGACAAAGGCATCGCGCGGATCTTCACGCTCGCAAATGGTGCTGAGCATCAAACCATCCGGAAACTCTACCGGCACGTCTTTCATACTGTGCACGGCGATATCGGCGCGGTCTTCCAGCATCGCGGTTTCCAGCTCTTTCACAAACAAACCTTTACCGCCAATTTTGGCCAGTGGCGTATCGAGAATCTTATCGCCCTGGGTCGACATCGGCACCAGCTCTACCGTTAACTCCGGGTGGTGCTTTAATAATTCGGCTTTTACAAACTCAGCCTGCCACAGCGCCAGCGCGCTTTTCCGGGTGGCAATACGGATCCTCTGCATCAGAGCTCCTCAGCATGTTGCAGCAGCCGGCTTTGTAAGAAGCGGCTGATTTCATCAATTTCCTGCGCGCAAACACTGTGCGGCATCCGGTAATCCTGCCAACTGACTTTAAAGCCAGCCGCTTTAAAGGTTTGATACGCTTGCTGACCCGCGGCCAGTGGTACCACCGGGTCCTGAGTACCATGCCCGATAAATACCGGGGTCGCTTTGTTATGGCTCAACATTTCAGCACTCAGCTTGTCCGGGCAGGCCATATAGGTGGATAAGGCAATAAAACCGGCCAGCTTATAGGGTAAGCGCGGTAATAAATGTAGCGTAATGACGCCACCCTGGCTAAAACCGGCCAGTACAATGCGCTCACTCGGGATGCCATCGGCAATCAGCTTGTCTAGCAAGGCAGTAACGGCTGCAGCCGATTGCCGCACCCCTTCTTCGTCGGCGCGGTTAGTTAAGTCCATGGTTTTAATATCGTACCAGGCGCGCATCCGCATGCCGCCATTAACGGTAACCGGCATTTCCGGCGCATGCGGGAAAATAAAGCGGATACCGGCCGCTGCCGGTAACCGTAGCTCCGGCACTATGGGCGCAAAACCATGGCCGGAATCCCCCAGGCCATGCAACCAGACAACGGCGGCTTTTACTTCGCCCTGTGGTTTCACATCAACAAAAGGAAGTAACGCCATTATGCTGTACCCAACGCAATCGGATAACCAGCTTGCTTACTGGCCGCATCATTAATCAGTTGCCAGAATTCGCTACCGCTGCGGTTATCAATCCACTGGCCATTACGCAATTCAAAATGGTGGCCGTTAAACTTGGTCGCAACCCAGATCTGCTGCAGTGGCGGCTGTTTGTTGATAATGATTTTACTGCGGTCGGCAAAGGTGATCGCTAACAAGCCACCATTCGACTCGTAATCCAGATCAAGCTCCTGCCGCTCTATGCTCTCTTCGACGGCCAGTAGTAACTGATCCGTTAATTCCTCATATTCTAGGTCATTCATCTGCTTCACCTGTTTGCTTTTACTGCTAAGGATGCGATTATAGAGCGTCGATTAATTAATGAAATAAAAACCATGCACGCTCAGCGAATTTCGCGCTTACTGCGCCTGTTAACCGGCGCGTTGCTGGCCACAGTATTGCTTAGTGCTTGTGGTCAGAAAGGTCCGCTTACCTTACCACAGGCCGAGCCGGAAGTGGCAGCGCCGCCACCGCAAAAGATTACCGAAGACACTGAATCACAGGGGTAAGCAGATTGGATTACTTTAGTTATCAGGGCAATAGCTTATTTGCCGAACAGGTGGCCCTGGCCGATATCGCTAGCCAATATGGCACACCGACCTATGTTTATTCCCGCGCCACCATAGAGCGCCATTACCGTGCCTTTGCCGATGCCGCGGCGGCGCATCCGCACAGCCTGGTCTGTTATGCGGTGAAAGCCAATAGCAACCTGGCGGTATTGAACCTGCTGGCCCGCCTGGGCAGTGGCTTTGATTTGGTATCCGGCGGCGAACTGCGCCGGGTCATTGCTGCCGGTGGCGATCCGGCGAAGGTGGTGTTCTCTGGTGTCGGTAAAACTGCCGAAGAAATGCACTTTGCGCTGCAATTGGGAATTAAGTGTTTTAACGTCGAATCGGTCAGCGAGCTGCACCGCTTACAGGACGTTGCCAAAGCGCTGGGCAAAAAAGCACCGGTGTCACTGCGGGTTAACCCGGATATCGATGCCAAAACCCATCCTTATATCTCTACCGGGCTAAAAGCCAATAAATTTGGCATTGATATCCTGCTGGCGGCGGATATTTACCGCGCGGCACGTGAATTGAGCCATATCGAACTGGTCGGTGTCGACTGCCATATCGGTTCACAACTGACCGAAACCCAACCCTTCCTTGATGCGCTGGAAAAACTGCTGGCCCTGATTGAAGCCCTGAAAGCGGATGGTATTGAGCTGAAGCATATCGATATCGGTGGCGGCCTGGGCGTGACCTATGATCAGGAGGTGCCACCGTCGCCGGCTGACTACATCAGCAAGGTGGTGGAACGTTTAAAAGCCTATCCACAGCTGGAACTGATTATGGAGCCGGGCCGGGCCATTATGGCCAATGCCGGTATCCTGCTGACTAAGGTCGAGTTTTTAAAGCCTGGTCAGGAAAAGCACTTTGCCATTGTTGATGCAGCGATGAATGATTTAATCCGGCCGGCTTTGTACAGCGCCTGGATGAATATCGTGCCGGTGGTACTGAATAACAGCTTGCCGCGGCAGAACTATGATGTGGTGGGCCCGGTGTGCGAAACCGGCGACTTCCTCGGTAAAGATCGGGAATTGGCGATTGCCGAAGGTGATTTACTGGCAGTTCGCTCTGCTGGCGCCTATGGTTTTACCATGAGCTCTAACTACAACAGCCGGCCACGCGCCGCTGAAGTGATGGTAGACGGCCAGCACTGTCATCTGATCCGCCAGCGTGAACAATGGCAGGATCTGTGGCGTGGTGAGCAGGTGATCAGCAGTTAATCTTAAGGGCGCTATGTTACTTAACTTCAGCAAGATGCACGGTCTGGGCAATGATTTTATGATGGTAGATGCCGTCAGCCAGAACATTTTCCTGACCAAGGAGCAGATCAAGCAGCTGGCCGATCGCAATTTCGGTATTGGTTTTGATCAGCTGTTAATGGTCGAGCCGCCTTATGATCCGGACCTGGACTTTCACTACCGCATTTTTAACGCCGACGGCTCCGAGGTTGAGCAATGCGGCAATGGTGCCCGTTGTTTTGCGAAATTTGTGCGCTATCGTGGCCTGACCAATAAAACCAAGATCAATGTCAGCACCAAGTCTGGCAAGATCACGCTTTATGTCGAGCAGGATGGTCAGGTGACCGTCAATATGGGCGTACCACAACTGGAACCGGCGCAGGTGCCTTTTAAAGCACAAAAGCAGGAAGCGACCTATATTTTACTGAGCGAACAGCAAACCGTATTCTGCGGTGTGGTGTCGATGGGTAATCCGCATGCGGTGCTGGACGTGCCAGATCTCGATACGGCGCCTGTACGCACTCTGGGACCGGAGCTGGAATTGCACGAGCGGTTTCCGGAAAAAGCCAATATCGGCTTTATGCAGGTGCTCAATCCGCAGCATATTAAACTGCGGGTATGGGAGCGCGGAGCTGGCGAAACGCTGGCCTGTGGCACCGGTGCCTGCGCGGCAGTGGTGGTTGGCCAGTTACAAAAGAAACTCGCGCAACAAGTACGGGTGGATTTACCGGGCGGTAGCCTGCAGATCCGCTGGAATGGACCTGGCCAACCGGTAAAAATGACCGGCCCGGCTGAACATGTTTTTGATGGACAACTGACGTTATGACAGACACCCTGATAAAAAGCCAGGAACTGGTTGCTGCTTCGGTAGTGGCTGATTATCTGCAACAACACCCGGACTTCTTCCAGCATTATCCGGAGCTGCTGCCATTGTTACGCCTGCCGCATCAGCAACGCGGCACCGTATCGCTGGTCGAGCGTCAGCTGGAGCTGCAACGCGAAAAAATCCACCTGTTACAGGAAGATATTACCCGTTTAATGTCGGTAGCCCGCCAGAACGAACATATTTTTCTGGCGTTAAATGCCTTGCATATCGCGGTGCATCAGGCCAAGAGTCTCAGTGATATTCAGCAGGCATTGCAGGCCTTTGCCGATGCTATGCCGCAGGTGAAATATTGCCGTTTGCTCGGGCTGGAGCAGCCAGGCGCTGATCTGAGCCCCTATCAGCTGCTGCTAAGCCGTCGTCTGCAACAACAGCCGGTATATCTGGGCCGGCTGAATAAAGAAGAACAGCATGACATCTTTCCGGCCAAGGTGCATTCAGTGGCCTTGCTGCGGATTGACCAGCAAGACACGCCACTGGCGATCCTGGCCTTTGGCAGCGAGCTGGATGATCATTTCCAGCCCGAGATGGATGTCTTATTCCTGCGCCACCTGGTGACCTTGCTGGCACTGGTGCTGCCTGCTTATGTCAACGCCTGAGCTGCCGCTGCGCTGGGCTGAGCCGGTGCAGCAGTTTCTCAACTACCTGAAGCACGAACGTGGCTATAGCCCGCAAACGCTGAGCAGCTATCAGCAGCAACTGACAAAACTGGGCCTTGCGCTGCACGCTGACTCAGCCAGCTGGTTTGTGCTCAGTGAACAACAATTGCAGCGACAGTTTTTACGCTTCCGAAAAAGCGGCCTCAGTGCCCGCTCCCTGAGCCTGGCGGCCTCAGCACTGCGCAGTTTTTACCGCTACGCTATCAGCCAGCAGTGGCTAAGCCAGAACCCGGCCGATTATCTCAAACTGCCAAAACCGGACAAAACCCTGCCCAAACAGCTGGAAATTGAACAAATCAGCCAGTTGCTGAGCTTTGACAGCCACGACGATATTCTGGCCTGCCGCGATAAAGCGATGCTGGAGCTGTTTTATTCTTCCGGCTTGCGGCTGACCGAGCTGGTTGCACTGAATTTGCCGGATTTACAACTGAGCGAAACCTTAGTGCGGGTGACCGGTAAGGGCAATAAGCAACGCCAGTTACCGGTTGGCCGGATGGCGCGCTCGGCGCTGCGCGAATGGCTGGTGCAGCGCCCGGCGCTGTTAGGTGCAGATACGCCAGCCACCGATCAACAGGCACTGTTCTTAAGTATCGAGCGGCAGCGTATTTCACCGCGCCAGGTCAGAGAACGGGTTTTACACTGGGCTAAACAACAAGGCTTGGGGCAACAGTTACATCCGCATATGCTACGTCACTCTTTTGCCAGCCACTTATTGCAATCCAGTGGCGACCTGCGCGGCGTACAAGAGCTATTAGGCCATGCCAATCTCAGCACTACCCAGGTGTATACCCACCTGGATTTTCAGCATCTGGCCAAGGTTTATGATAGCGCCCATCCAAGGGCCAGGAAAAAATAATGCAATTATTTAAAGCCTTACAACATATTTCGGTATTGTCTTTCGATTTAGACGATACCCTGTACGACAACAAACCGGTGATTGCCGCCGCCGAAGCTGCCATGCTGCAGAGTCTGGCACAGCATGCCCCGCTTACCCGCAGTTACAACAGTGATTTTTGGTGGCAGCAGCGCCGTTTACTGGCTAAGGCCACACCAGAGATCCGCCATGATTTAGGCCGTTGGCGTCTACTGGGTATTGAAGCCGGCTTAGTCAGTTTAGGCTTAAGCCAGTGTGAGGCAGGCGAAATTGCCGAGGTGGCTTATACCGCTTTTTGGCAGGAACGTACCAATATCAAGATCAAGCCGGAAGTCAAAGCGCTGCTAACGGCGCTGGCGAGCCGTTATCAACTGATTGCGATCACCAATGGCAATGCCTGTATTCAGAAAATGGGCTTGGGCGAGTTATTTGAGTTTAGTCTGCAAGCCGGCCCGGATGGCCGGATGAAACCCTACGCCGATTTATTTCTTACCGCCGCCAGCCGGTTACAGACCGCGCCGCAGCGTATTCTGCATATCGGTGACAGCCACCGTGCCGATGTGATGGGCGCGCTAAATGCCGGTTGCCAGGCCGCCTGGTTGGATCACCTGCAGCAGCCGGTAACTATCCTGCCGCATCTGCGCCTGACTGCGCTGGCACAGCTTGCCGCCCTTCTGGATGCTAACTAGCACGTGGTTTATGTTGACGAAAACCGGCCACAATCCAGCTGAGTATCAGATAGATTAACAGCGGTGGTAGTGTCGCTAATACCAAAATAGAAATCAGGTTTTGTCGCTTAGCCTCGGTAACTTGTGTAAGTTGCGCTTGGTAGTTAGCGAGCCATTGTTCAGGGCTTGGGCCTGAAAGATGGTGCCTTATAACACTGCCATTTGCTAAGACTGTTGTATCTTCCTGATGGTTTTGATAACGCTCTACAGCTGCTTGTAATTCAGCAATTCTGCTCTCGGCCACAGTAAACTGGGAATATGCGATATAAGCCAGATAACTTAGCCAACTAACAACGATGACAATGTAAATTCTCTGCCATCCATTTAAACCTTGCATTAATTCACTCCCTTAAATTTCAATGCGTATCATTTTAGTTGGCCAACGCTACAAGGTGTTTGCATTCTTTATTTGCCAAAAAATTAACAACTTGAACCTATCATATAAATACCACCCTCACAAGGCGCATGATTTGTGCACCACTACCCTGCCTAAATAAAGGCTTTCTAATGCATGTCAGGAAGATAGTAACTGGTTATTTATCCACTAAATCACCCAGCTGACTTGGCGCCCCGCGACTGGCTGTTATAATGCCCCGATACTAAGTAAACGAGGCCAACTAATGGATGTTTCTTACCTGCTGGACGGGCTAAATGATAAACAACGCGATGCGGTAGCGGCACCCCCGCAACATATGCTGGTACTGGCCGGAGCCGGTAGTGGTAAGACCCGGGTGCTGGTGCATCGCTTAGCCTGGTTAATGCAGGTAGAACGCGTTGCGCCCTATAGTTTGCTGGCCGTAACTTTTACCAATAAAGCGGCGCAGGAAATGCGCGCCCGGATTGAAAGCACCATTGGCGTCAGCCTGAATAATCTGTGGATGGGCACCTTTCACGGCCTATCACATCGTATGCTGCGCGCCCATTATCAGGAAGCCGGTTTACCGCAGGGCTTTCAGATCATCGATTCTGACGACCAGTTAAGGCTGGTGAAGCGGGTATTAAAAGCGCTGAATCTGGATGAAAAGCACTGGCCAGCCAAACAGCTGCAGTGGTTTATCAATGCGCGTAAAGATGAAGGCGAACGCCCGGGTATGCTGGACGCCGGTGGTGATTACAGCCTGGCGCAAATGATTAAGATCTATGCCGCGTATCAGGAAATGTGTGATCGCGCCGGTCTGGTCGATTTTGCCGAAATCTTGCTGCGCAGCTTTGAGCTGTTAAAGCAGAATGCCGAGGTGCGCGGCCACTATCAGCAGCGTTTCCGCCATATTCTGGTCGATGAGTTTCAGGATACCAACGCTATTCAATATCAGTGGCTGCGATTGCTGGCCGGCAGCAGCGCGAAGGTCATGATTGTCGGTGATGATGATCAGTCGATCTACGGTTGGCGCGGTGCCCGCGTTGAAAATATCCAGCAGTTTTTAAAAGATTTTGACGGGGCGGATACCATCCGCCTGGAGCAAAACTACCGCTCCACTGCAACAATTTTGAAAGCTGCCAATGCGGTGATCAGCAATAACCAAAGCCGGCTTGGCAAAGATCTGTGGACCGACGGTAGCGAAGGCGAAAGTATTTCGCTGTATACCGCCTTTAACGAACTGGATGAAGCCCGCTTTATTGTCAGCCGTATCCGCGACTGGCATAACAAGGGTAATCCGCTCACCGATACCGCCATTCTGTATCGTAATAACGCCCAGTCACGGGTTTTGGAAGAGGCGTTAATTCAGGATGGTTTACATTATCGCATCTATGGCGGCCTGCGCTTCTATGAACGGCAGGAAATTAAAGATGCGCTGTCTTATCTGCGGCTGATTAACAACCGTCAGGATGACGCGGCGCTGGAGCGGATTATCAATACGCCGGCCCGCGGTATCGGTGATACCACCCTGGATAAAGTACGGCAGCAAGCGCGCGCGCAGGGTCAGACGCTGTGGCAGGCATTAGAGCAACTGTTGCAGGAAAAGCAGCTTAGTGGCCGTGCGGCGAATGCTATCGCGCAATTTATGCAGTTAATTGGCCAGTTGGATGCTGAGCTGACCGAGCTGCCACTGCACGAGCAGGCTGAACATGTGATCAAACAATCCGGGCTCTATGCCATGTATCAGGCGGAAAAAGGCGAGAAAGCCCAAACCCGGATTGAAAACTTAAACGAGCTGATCACCGCCTGCCAGAACTTCGACAGCCCACTGCTGGAAGAAATGAGCCCACTGTCGGCGTTTTTATCTCAGGCGGCGCTGGAAGCGGGTGAATATCAGGCGGAAGAGCATTCCGATGCGGTGCAGCTGATGACATTGCACACCGCCAAAGGCCTGGAGTTCCCATTAGTATTTGTGTGTGGCCTCGAGGAAGGGCTGTTCCCCAGCCAGCAAAGCGGTGATGATCCGGTAAGGCTGGAGGAAGAGCGGCGCCTCTGTTATGTCGGCATGACCCGCGCCATGCAAAAGTTGTATTTATGCCATGCCCAAAGCCGCCGTTTATACGGCCAGGAGCAATATCCGAAACCGTCGCGCTTTTTACGCGAGCTACCGGCCGAGTGTGTCGAAGAAATCCGTTTAACCACACAGGTTAGCCGGCCGCTGGTTAATAACCGCTTTAGCGGTGCCGCCAGCCACAGCGCCTTTGAAAACACCGGCTTTAAGCTCGGGCAACGGGTGCTGCATGAAAAGTTTGGCGAAGGCACTGTCCTGAATTACGAAGGCAGCGGCCCGCAATCGCGCATTCAGGTCAACTTTGATCAGTTGGGCAGTAAATGGCTGATGACCGCATACGCCCGGCTGGAAGCAATCTAAATGCGACTACACCAGCTCGGCCAGTTGTTACAGCAGGCCGCTGAGCAGCGGGTACGGCTGCCAGTCTGGTTGCAAGGTGAGCCTGCCGCCTTATTGCACCTTGCCAAACAACTGCTGGCGCAATATGCGCCAGAGCGTTGTTGGTGGCTGGGGAGTGAGGCACCGGAGCAGTGCACAGCGCTTAAGCAGGCGAAAGCGCATCAGTTGCTGGGCACCGAATGTGACTGGTTGGTGATTAACGCCTGTAGCGGCTTTAACGGCGATCAGATCGCCGCCGCCAGTGGCGCCTTAAAAGCCGGTGGCTTGTGGCTGCTGCTGACACCGCCTACCGACAGTTGGCTGGCGCAGCCCAATCCGGACCATCAGCCGTTATTATCCTACCCACTGACCCCGCCTGCTGGCGCGCAAGGCTATACTGCTTTTTGGCGCAATACTTTGCAACAAGCCAATCTGTTGCACGCCCAACTTACAGCGGATGGCGATATTCAAATCCTGCAACAACCCATTTTTCCCCCGCTAGCTGTGGCGGCTAAGTGCCAGCCGCCTTTTAGAACTGCCGGGCAGCAGACAGCCGTGGCGGCTATTGTAAAAGTAGTAACAGGCCATCGCCGTCGCCCGCTGGTATTAACTGCCGATCGCGGCTGCGGTAAATCGGCTGCGCTGGGGCTGGCCGCAGCAGAGCTGGCTAAGCAGGGTAAACAACGCATCCTGATCACGGCCCCCTCCCAGCTTCAGGCCAGTGTTGCCCTTGCGCACTTCGCCAGTCAGGTCCAGCAAGCGCAACAAAAAGCACTGCAGTTTATCGCGATTGACCAGTTATTGGCTGAGCTGCCAGTCGCTGATCTGGTGCTGGTGGATGAAGCTGCAGCCCTGCCGGCCCCGCAATTACAACAGCTGGTTAATCACTATAGCCGGTTGGTGTTTGCCAGCACCGAGCATGGTTACGAAGGCACAGGCCGGGGTTTTCAGTTAAGGTTTCAGCCTTATTTAGCGCAACAATGTCCTGACTGGCGGCAGCTACGCTTAACCGAGCCAATCCGCTATCAATCACAGGATCCGCTGGAACAGTTAATCCGGCACAGCTTTCTGCTAAAACTGGACTTGCCCGAGCCAGCATACGACAGTACTCAAGCTGTGCTGTTAAAGCATTATCAACATCACGACTGGCTGGCCGAGCCGACAAAGCTGCAGCAGGTCTTTGCCTTGCTCAGCTTTGCCCACTATCAAACCCAGGTTAAAGATTTACTGGCGTTAATAGAAAATGCTGCTCTCGCAGTGTATACCCTGGAGCAAAACGGCCAATTACTTGGCTGTATGTTGCTTAGCAGCGAAGGCGAGTTTAGCGCCGAACTGGCAGAGCAGATCTATCAGGGCAAGCGGCGGGTACAGGGGCATCTGCTGGCGCAAAGTCTGGCCTTTCATCTTGCCGAGCCCGGATTGGCGTGCCTAAAACTGGCGCGCATTATGCGCATCGCCATAGTGCCCGGCTTACAACAGCTAGGGCTGGGTAGCCAGCTACTGCAATGGGTCAGTCATGAACTTAGCCGCCGTGGTTATCATTATCTTGGTAGTAGCTTTGGCGCCACGCCGAGCTTATTAGGTTTTTGGCAGCGCAATGCTTTTTTGCCAATCCGCCTCGGTCAACAACTGGATAAAGCCAGCGCCGAACCTTCGGTACTGGTATGTAAAGCCTTACAGGGTGACACTGCTACGGTCAGCCGTCTGGCTGAACATTTCTCGCAGCAACTGTATCTGGAACTTACCGAATACCCGACGACTTTGGAGCCGGTATTGTTGCTAAGATTGGTTAAACCGCCACTGCGTATCCTTAGCCCTGCCGAGCAGCAGCAACTTAGCTTGTTTGCTAACGGGCAACGACCTTATGAACTGGTTTCAACCTTGCTGGTCTATTGGTTTAACCAGTACCGGTTACAGTTAGATCCGCTGGCAACTGCTGTCTTTATCGCCCGCTGCTGGCAAAAACAGTCCTGGCCACTGCTTGCCAGGCGTTTTCAACTCGCCGGTAAAGCCGCCATTATTAAACTGATGCAGCAAAGCGTCGCCAAACATCATTAAACAGAGCAGAAATAGTGGGGCTGGCTGCCGAAAGCTGGTACAGTCAGGAAAATTTGCGGAGCCCTTATGCTTAGTCTGTTATCGTTATTACTTGCCACCAGCCAACCAAGCCTGGAACACCTTAGCCAGTCCGAGCGCAGCCTGCTCCAGGCCGCCTTGGCAGCGCAGCAAGCTCATAGTGTACTAAGCGTGCAATATGAAGCATGCCAATCACAACGTGACTACCGTCAGGCCGGTTTACCGGATTTGCAGCTGTTACGCTCGGCGATCGAGGCCAAGCTGCAGCTGCCATATCAGAATTTCCTGTTCGCCAGCCGACAAGCCGGTGACTGGCAACGCCTACAACCGCGTGACCCTCTGCAAGCTGGCAGCTGTGATGAATTTAACCGCTATCGGGAGAATCTGGATCAGTACGAGTTACAGCTGTTTGCATTGGAGATTGCCGAACCACTGGCAAGCAGTCTCACGGACAACCGCAGCGAAGCAGATGATACTAAACAGCTACAACTACTGCGCGGTTACTTACAACGGTCCAGCAGTGTTGCTGTTGCTAAAGTATTTGATCGCAGCCAACTAAATCCGATCGAACAGGCTAATTTTTTGCATCCCGACTATCAGAGTCGTTATACCATTCCACCTTGTTT
>NZ_LCWL01000122.1:0-143530 GCF_001441695.1 Alishewanella sp. WH16-1
GATGAAAAAGCACTTAGCGCAGCTCTCTGCTGCAACAGCAAAAGGCCGATTTGCTGTTGTGATCATGGATGGCGCGGGTTGGCATACGGATGATATTGCTGACGATTTTGATAATCTGACGATTTTAAAACTGCCGCCGTATTCGCCAGAGCTCAACCCGATAGAGCAGGTATGGAGTTGGCTGCGCCAACATCATTTAGCGAACCGTTGTTTTGAAAACTATGAAGCGATAGTGGAAGCGTGCAGCGAGGCTTGGAACAGCTTTATCAGCGATACCCATCGAGTGATCAAGATGTGCTCTAGAGAGTGGGCTGTACTGAACAAACTTTAAGATGGAATGGTATTAGGTAATCCGCGTCAAACCCGCGATGCTGGCTTTGTCGAGGGTGAAGCCGCCGTTGGTGATACCGTGTTGATCCGCGGACATCGCTCAGCGAAAAGCGACGAGCGCATTATTAAAGCAGTAAGAGCCACCATTAATGGCAAGGTGTATACCTTTTATCCGCAACTGGTGCGCGAAGACGAGTAATGCTGCAGTCGCTAAGCAGCACCCTGGCGGAATCGGCGCTCGCCAGCGCCATTCGTCACTCAGAGTTAGCTTATCCGCTGCTAAGCAGTCTGCATATCGTGGGTATTGGTATTCTGCTGGGTAATATTCTTCTGCTGGATTTACGACTTTTAGGTGTGCTGAGACAAAACTCACTGGCTGAAGTTCTGAGTTTGCTAAGCCGCATAGCGGGTCTGGGCTTAGGCTTAGCGATAGCGAGCGGTTTACTATTATTTAGTGTACAACCACAGCACTATTTACATAACCCGGCGTTTTTGCTGAAACTCGCATTATTATCGTTGGCACTACTTAACCTACTACTGGTGCAATACAGCCAGAGCTGGCAGCAAGCACAAAGCGGTGGCCAGGTTAGCTCGGGTTTAAAGTTGGCTGCGGCGTGCTCCTTGCTGCTCTGGCTGGCCATTATTATCGCCGGGCGCTGGATTGCTTTTGCGTAGCCGCGCCTGTGCCTGGCGTGGGTTTCAACTGGTTATAGTAAAACCAAACTATTGCATAGAATGCAGTCCGATCAGGTTATAAAACGCTCTGGCCCGCGACATATCGTCGACGTAGATTTCAAAATGTACAACCGGGTTGGTTTGCATGATATTGCTACAAAGTTTGGTCGGTAGTGGTGTTGCACCTTAACGCAGGCATAATCTAACTATAGAAGATACTGCCTGTTACTGGGTCAACGGCCCGAAAAAAACGACCAACAGCGAAGCTGTGACGCGAACTCCTGAACGCTATAACACATCACGGTACTTCTCATTAGCCTGAAAGGCTTCAACCTCCAAGGGCGAGTTGTCATAACCATAGGTGACGAGATCACTAAAATGCTGCGTTATCACCTGCTGCAAGCTGGTACGTTCAATTTGCAGCACATGTACCAACTCATGCGCCAGTTTAGGCGTCGTTAACTGATAGCCTTTTCTCACATAAATGGCATAACCAAACACCTGGGCATTGTTGATAATACCTTCACCGATAAACCCCACGGCTTCGCCCACGGTTTTTAGTAGCAGGTTTTCGTAAGGGAAAGGGACCTGATCAACGACCACCAGCCTGATCTTCTCCGGGCTTTTGATACCAATTTCCCGCGCCAACTGCAGTTGTATTGCCGGCCGTGACCATTACTGTGTCTCTTTTCAGTTCTGTCAAAAAACAGAGCGCTGATAGCGCCCTGTTAAATCGATAACCACTAAAAGCGTCCCTTAAAAACAATCGCCAGGCACCCTTACCCAGCCTTCCATCAGCACCCGCGCGCTGCGGCTCATAATGGCTTTGGTCACCGTCCATTGACCAGCTACTTCAGCGGCCGCGGCACCAACCCGTAAGGTACCAGATGGATGGCCAAAGCGTACTGCTTCTCTGGCACCACCGCCGGCGGCTAAATTTACCAGGGTACCGGGTATTGCCGCGGCCGTACCAATGGCCACCGCTGCCGTGCCCATCATCGCATGGTGTAATTTACCCATTGATAAGGCCCGTACCAGCAAATCAATTTCGCTCTCAGCAACGGTTTTACCGCTGGACGCCATATAACTTTGTGGCGGCGCGACAAAAGCAATTTTTGGTGTGTGGGCGCGGGCGGCCGCTTCGCTGATATCCTGTATCAGACCCATTTTTACTGCGCCATAGGCGCGGATAGTTTCAAAGCGCGCTAACGCCGCCGCATCGCTATTTATCGCGTCCTGCAGTTCAGTACCGGTGTAGCCAATATCCGCGGCATTAACAAAGATGGTCGGAATGCCGGCATTAATTAGCGTGGCTTTAAAGGTACCAATACCTGGCACCTCTAAATCATCCACTAAATTGCCGGTTGGGAACATGGCACCACCGCCCTCGCCTTCATCGGCAGCAGGATCTAGAAACTCAATTTGCACTTCCGCCGCAGGAAAGGTTACCCCATCTAGCTCAAAGTCACCGGTTTCCTGCACCTCACCCTTTGTCATCGGCACATGGGCAATAATGGTTTTGCCAATATTAGCCTGCCAAATCCGCACCGTGCACGGGCCATTTTGCGGGATCCGCGCGGCATCGACCAAACCATTACTAATCGCAAAAGCGCCTACCGCCGCAGTTAAGTTGCCGCAGTTGCCACTCCAATCAATAAAGGGTTTATCGATAGCGACCTGACCAAACAGATAATCAACATCATGCTCGGGCTTGCTGCTTTTGCTTAAGATCACCGTTTTACTGGTGCTCGAGGTCGCGCCGCCCATGCCATCCGTATGTTTACCGTAAGGATCCGGGCTGCCAATTACCCGCAGCAGCAGGTTATCCCGCGCCTTACCCGGCTGCTGGGCAGCAGCGGGTAAGTCAGTCAGCTTAAAGAACACGCCTTTCGAGGTTCCGCCACGCATATAGGTAGCGGGAATTTTGATCTGACCGACGCTCATTAAACCGCTCCTTGCAAAAAGTCCTGCGCAAAGCGCTGCAGCACACCACCGGCTTCATAAATCGACACTTCTTCGGCGGTATCTAAACGGCAGGTGACCGGTACTTCCACTACTTCACCGTTAGCGCGGTTAATTACCAGCGTTAAATCGGTACGTGGTGTGCGGGCGCCTTTCACATCATAGGTCTCAGTACCATCTAACTGCAGGGTTTTACGGTTGGTGCCTGGCTTAAACTCCAGCGGTAATACGCCCATCCCAATTAAGTTGGTACGGTGAATGCGCTCAAAACCTTCAGCCACAATGGCTTCCACACCCGCTAAGCGCACACCTTTGGCGGCCCAGTCGCGTGATGAACCCTGGCCGTAGTCGGCACCGGCAATAATAATCAGCGGTTGTTTGCGATCCATGTAGGTTTCAATCGCTTCCCACATCCGCATTACCTTGCCTTCCGGCTCAACCCGCGCCAGCGAACCTTGTTTTACCTTGCCGTTTTCCAGCACCATTTCGTTAAACAGTTTGGGGTTAGCAAAGGTAGCGCGCTGTGCCGTTAAATGATCGCCGCGGTGCGTGGCATAAGAGTTAAAGTCTTCTTCCGGTAAGCCCATTTTGGCCAGATATTCACCGGCCGCACTGTCCAGCAAAATGGCATTCGAGGGTGATAAATGGTCAGTGGTAATATTATCCGGCAAAATCGCCAGCGGTCGCATACCTTTTAAAGTCCGTTCGCCGGCCAGTGCGCCTTCCCAGTATGGTGGGCGGCGGATATAGGTACTTTGTGGTCGCCAGTTATATAGCGGGCTAATTTGCTCACCGTAATCCACACTTAGCGCAAACATCGGCTCGTACACTTTGCGGAATTGCTCTGGTTTTACGCTTTGTGCTACTACGGCATCAATTTCGGCATCGCTTGGCCAGATATCTTTTAAGGTAATGGCTTTACCGTTATGGTAGCCCAGTACATCTTTTTCGATATCAAAGCGGATAGTACCGGCAATCGCATAGGCGACAACCAACGCAGGTGATGCTAAAAACGCCTGCTTAGCATAAGGATGAATTCGGCCATCAAAGTTACGGTTACCCGATAACACTGCTGTGGCGTACAGATCACGGTCAATAATTTCCTGCTGAATCACCGGATCCAGCGCGCCGCTCATACCATTACAGGTAGTACACGCAAAGGCGACAATGCCAAAGCCCAGTTGCTCCAGCTCGGGCAGCAAACCACCCTCTTCCAGATACAGTTGCACCGCTTTGGAGCCGGGCGCCAGCGAGGTTTTCACCCATGGCTTGCGGCTTAATCCCAGCTTATTGGCATTACGCGCCAGCAAACCTGCGGCAATAACATTGCGCGGGTTAGAGGTATTGGTACAGCTGGTAATGGCCGCGATAATCACCGCGCCATCCGGCATCTTGCCCTCTTCAATTTCATACTTACCGGCAATGCCTTTCGCGGCTAAATCGCTGGTCGATAAGCGGGCATGCGGGTTCGATGGGCCAGCCATGGTGCGGCCAACGCTGGATAAATCAAAGCGTAATACGCGCTCATATTCAGCGGTTTTTAAACTTTCGCTCCACAGACCAGCGGCTTTGGCATAGGTTTCTACCAGTTTCACCTGTGCGCTCTCGCGGCCTGTCAGGGTTAAATAATCCAGCGTTTGCTGATCGATAGAGAACATCGCTGCAGTGGCACCGTATTCTGGTGTCATATTAGAAATGGTAGCCCGGTCACCTAAACTCAGGCTGTCGGCACCTTCGCCAAAGAATTCTAAATAGCTTGATACCACTTTTTCTTTACGCAAAAACTCGGTCAGCGCCAGTACAATATCGGTTGCCATAATACCTGATTGCGCTTTGCCGGTTAGCTCTACGCCGATAATATCCGGCAGCCGCATCCAGCTGGCGCGGCCCAGCATTACGCTTTCGGCCTCTAAACCACCGACGCCAATGGCGATTACACCTAAAGCATCCACATGCGGCGTATGGCTATCGGTACCCACTAAGGTATCCGGAAACGCCACGCCATCTTTGGCATGGATCACCGGCGACATCCGCTCTAAGTTAATCTGATGCATAATGCCGTTACCCGGCGGGATCACATCCACATTTTTAAAGGCTTTCTTGGTCCAGTTAATAAAGTGGAAGCGATCGTCGTTACGTCTGTCTTCAATGGCGCGGTTTTTCTCAAAGGCGTCTTTTTCAAAACCGGCATGTTCTACGGCTAATGAGTGGTCAACAATCAGCTGCGTTGGCACCACCGGGTTCACTTTGGCCGGATCACCACCCTTTTCCGCGATGGCATCACGCAAACCGGCTAAATCAACCAGTGCGGTTTGGCCTAAAATATCGTGGCAGACCACACGGGCCGGAAACCACGGAAAATCGATATCGCGCTTGCGGTAAATCAGCTGTTTTAACGCATCTGGCAATAGCGCCGGATCGCAGCGGCGTACCAGGTTTTCGGCATGCACGCGCGAGGTGTATGGGAGTTTGGCATAAGCACCCGGCTCAATGGCGTCTACCGCTTCGCGGGCGTCAAAGTAGTCGAGCTGGGTACCTGGTAAATTTTTGCGGTATTGGCTATTCATGGTTGGTCTCTATCTGCATAGCACTTTGGATTCAGAGTCAGGCGTGCAACGTCGAACCGGATTGCTCACGCCAAGCCGCCGTGAATACATCCCTGTAGGCTTCATTGTGAATGTCATCCTGACGTTCACCCTTGCGGGCCAGTGCCTGCCCAAATGCGTTCCAAACGCATTTGTCAGGCACCATGCCTTCAAGACTTGGCTTAGAGCAATCCGATGCTCGGGTACCTAAACTCTATCTTGATTCAATAGGTTTCACAGTACGTGGCTCAACACCCACATAATCCGCACTTGGCCGGATAATACGGTTATCGGCGCGCTGCTCCATCACATGCGCAGCCCAACCGGTTAAGCGGCTGCACACGAAAATCGGCGTAAACAGCTTGGTGGGAATACCCATATAGTTATAGGCCGAGGCATGGAAGAAATCGGCGTTACAGAACAGTTTTTTTTCACGCCACATCACCGCTTCACAACGAACGGACACATCGTACAGCTTGGTATTGCCATTGGCTTTGGCCAGTTTTTCTGACCACTCTTTGATCACAGCATTACGCGGATCCGACTCTGAGTAAATGGCATGACCAAAACCCATAATCTTTTCTTTGCGCTCCAGCATGCCCAGCAGTTTTTGCTCGGCATCATCCGGATTGGCCATTTTCTCAATCAGCTCCATCGCCGCTTCGTTCGCACCGCCATGCAATGGGCCGCGCAGTGAGCCGATAGCGCCGGTAATACAGGAGTGCATATCGCTTAGCGTCGAGGCGCACACCCGGGCAGTAAAGGTGGAGGCGTTAAATTCATGCTCAGCGTACAAAATCAGCGAGGCTTGCATTACTTCGACGTGTAAAGCTTCTGGCTTTTTATCGTGCAAGGTCCAGAGGAATTGTTCGGCAATAGAATCAGCGTCGGTTTCCACGTTTACGCGCTTGCCATGGTGGCTATAGTTATACCAGTAGTTAACCAGCCCTGGGAAAATCGCCAGCATCCGGTCGGTCACGTCCTGCTGCTGGGCAAAGCTATCTTCCATTTCCAGATTACCCAGCATTGAGCAACCGGTACGCATCACGTCCATCGGATGGGCATTGGCCGGGATCCGCTCTAACACATCTTTTAATGCCTGAGGCAATGTCCGCAGGCTTTTTAATTTGGCTTTATAAGCGGCAAGTTCAGCACTATTTGGCAATTCGCCTTTTAAAATTAAGTGCGCCACTTCTTCAAAGGTACAGTTGGCGGCTAAATCTTTTACATCATAGCCCCGATAGGTTAAGCCTGAACCGGTCTTACCTACTGTTGATAAGGCGGTTTTACCTGCTACCTGGCCGCGCAAACCTGCGCCTGAGAGTACTTTACCTGTTGACATGGTTTTGTTGCTCCTGTTCTGTTTAGCCTTCATCCTTGTCACTGCAGCGGTGTTAGCTGCGTTCGCGAACCACGGTCACATAGTAGACTATGCTCCCGAGGATTCACTCACTTGCTGCCTTGCTGCAGCGGCAAGGATTTTGGCTAAAAGTAATAATTAAAAATGTAAAATAGTTATCTTAAGATTTTTTGCTGCTAAACAGCTGATCCAGTTTTTGTTCGAAGCTGTGGTAATTTAAAAAGTCGTACAGCTCAGCGCGGGTTTGCATGCTGTCTACCACGGCTTTCTGATCGCCGTTTGCCAGAATCGACTGATACACATTGAGTGCGGCCTTGTTCATGGCACGGAAGGCACTTAACGGATACAGCACCATCGCCACACCCACGCTAGCCAGCTCAGCTTTGTTATACAGTGGGGTTTGACCGAACTCAGTGATATTGGCCAGTACCGGCACCTTTAACGCTGAGGTAAAGGCTTTATATTGTTCCAGCGTATGCACCGCCTCAGCAAAAATGGCATCGGCACCGGCGTCCTGACAGGCAATGGCTCGCTCAATGGCCGCATCTAAACCTTGCTGGGCTAACGCATCAGTGCGCGCCATAATAAAGAAGCTCTCGTCAGTACGGGCATCAACACTGGCTTTAACGCGGTCGACCATTTCATCGAGGCTGACAATTTCTTTATTCGGGCGATGACCACAACGCTTTTGCGCCACCTGATCTTCAATATGAAAGCCCGCTGCGCCGGCACGGGTCATTTCTTTTACCGTGCGGGCAATATTAAAAGCCCCACCCCAACCGGTATCGGCATCCACTAACAGTGGCAGGCTGGTGGCGCCAGTAATACGGCGGATATCTTCACAGACATCATTTAACGACGTCATGCCTAAATCAGGTAAACCAAAAGAGGCATTGGCTACGCCAGCACCAGACAGGTAAAGCGCCTGATGTCCGGTACGCTCGGCCATCATCGCGGTGTAGGCATTAATGGTGCCGACGATTTGCAGTGGCGAATTGGCGGTAATGGCGGCACGGAATTTCTGGCCGGCGGTTAAATTGCTCATCTTAGTTCCCCTGTTGCTCTAGTTCAGACAGTTTATGTTCGATATTGCGCCTGGAGGCAGCGATATGCCGGCGCATCAATAAGTCGGCCAGTTCACCATCGCGATTGGCAATGGCATTAATAATAGCCTTATGTTCGTCAAATGCCCGCGATACGCGCGGGCCATTCATGCCAAGCTGCACCCGGTACATCCGCATCAGGTGATACAGCTCGTCGGTTAGAATATTGATTAAATACGGGTTTTTACTGCCAAGAATAATACGGTAATGAAAATCCAGATCGCCGGCTTCCTGGTAATAACTCTCACCCTCACGCACCCGCTGCGAGCTAAGGTGCTGATCTAACAAATCCTGCATCTCACGAATTTCGGCATCGCTCATTTGTGAGGCCGCTAACCGACAGGCTAAGCCCTCTAATTCTTCACGCAGTTGATACAGCGATAACAAATTTTCTGTCGACAATTTCACTACCCGTGCCCCGGCATTCGGCGTGCGTTCCAGTAAGTGGCAACGCTCTAACCTTGCTAAGGCTTCACGCAGCGGCGCGCGGCTAAGATCAAAGCGTTTCGCCAGCTCCGGTTCGCTGATCTTAGAGCCCGGCGCAATTTCACCGGCCACAATGGCGCGCAACAGCTCTTGCAGTACACGATCAGCAGCGGTTACAGCGGGGCGTTGCAAAGCAGGATTCATAGCTGATTGTCGACATAAACAAAGAATGGGTAAGTTTTAGGCTTATTTAACGCCAGTGTCAAGTTAAAATCGGCAGGATTGTCGACAATCAGACTAAAGTACATATTAATGCTTAAGGACTCCGGTACGACAAGCATACCGGAGTCAGAGACAGTAGCTAGTACCGGAGTCGATTCAGCTTGTGATGAATTTTTAGATTTTTTTAGAATATAAAGCCAGATTTTTAGCTTACATAATGATAACAATATCTGACCCTATTACAGGTCAAATTCAGTCGCTGTGCATAATTGCCGGCATAAGCTGGGGATAACTTGGGCATAAGTTGAACAATGAAAAGATTGGGTAAATAACTTTTCGCAACTTAAGGAACATGAAAATTAGCGCAGCTTAGCTACACTTGATTTTACTTTAGGTAACTTCTTCTCGATAGCGCACGGCTCATTCCCTATGAGCCATTCCCCTAAGCCCGGAACAATTTGGATTGGTTCCGGGCTTCTTTTATCTACGGGGTTACGGCCGAATATTTTATGCAGCCTGTCGTTTTGCCGCGGCTAACGTAAACAACTGATAGAAGTTTGCCGTTGTTTGCCGCGCCAGCTGCTCTAAAGTTACTACCTTAACCTCAGCCATGGCCGCGGCAACGTCAGTCACATAAGCCGGTTGATTGGTTTTACCGCGATGCGGTACCGGCGCCAGATAAGGCGCATCGGTTTCAATTAATAGCCGGTCTAAAGGCAGCTTTTTTACTACCTCGCGTAGCTCGGTTGCGTTACGAAATGTCATAATGCCGGAGATAGAAATATAAAAACCCAGATCCAGCGCCGCCTTTGCCATCTCATAGTTTTCAGTAAAGCAATGCAATACGCCACCAGCATCGCCAGCCTGGTGCGTTTTCATTAAATTAATGGTATCGGCGCGTGCATCCCGGGTATGGATAATCAATGGCTTGTTTAATTGCCGGGCGACACTGATATGTTTAACAAAGCCGTCTTGCTGGCTGAGCTTGCTGTCCGGGTTATAAAAATAATCCAGACCAGTTTCGCCTACCGCCACTACCTCTGGCTGCGCTGCCAAGCGGGCTAACAAGTCGACGTCAACACTATCACTCTGATGCAAAGGGTGTTCACCACAAGATACCGACACTTGCGCGTACGGTTTTACCAGCTCAGCCATTGCCGGATATTCTGCCAACGATACGCTAACACACAGTAGGTGTTCAATATTACGCTGTGTAGCGTTGTTCAGCACCTGCTCCAACGAAAGCCCGAGTTTATCCAGCTCCAGCCGATCTAAATGACAATGTGAATCTACAAACAAAACAACCTCAGACAAAAACCGGAGCGGCAAGGCGCTACCGGCAATAACTACATGGTATAGGTGGGTTCATTGCTATGCAGCATACCACCCAGTAACTTTTCAATCCGACTACTCAGATTATGCTTATCATCAATAAAGGCGACGCCAATCCCCGCCGGATTCGAGCTTTGGGCACCCAGTGGCGAGACCCAGGCAACCTTACCGGTAACCAGCACCGGCTCCAGGGCATCGGGCAAGGTTACACTTAGCGCCAGCGACTGCCCCATTCGGTAATGCCGGGCCGAGCGAATAAACAGACCACCGTTTTTCATAAACGGCATATAGCAACGATACAGCTCTTTGGTATCAGTAAAACCCAGTGCTAACTCTTCCATTTTGCCTCCTAATCGCGTCCCGGCCGACCGGCTCTGAGTAAAGCCCGCCACTCCGTTAACAGCGCACTTAGCGCCAGCGCTTTATTCTGCCCTAAAATCTGTTGCTCGTCACGACAGAAGCGGAACAAGCTTTGTTGCAACCCCTGCATCTGCGCTGGTGCTAACATCGGCATCGTCACTATTTGTTCACGCAATACATAGCTTAGCAGTAAGGTCAGATCACTGCGTCCTTCCAGTTGTTTTAGCAGCGGTGCTAACGGTTCAGTGCTGCGGATAAACTGCTGCAATTGCGTGATAAGTTGCTGCAGTGTCTCCAGTTCGCTACTTTGTAACAGACTGATCGCTTTTAACGGTGCTCCACCGCTAAAGCTGACAATAAAATCCGGAACAGGACCCTGCAGCTGTGTTCGCAAATAATCGCTTAGTTGCGAAGCGCTAAGAGGCGCCAGATCCCAGCGCTGACAACGGCTTAAAATTGTCGGCTTAAGGCGCTGCGCCTGTGCAGTACAGAGGATTAAGAAACAGCCCTGCGGTGGTTCCTCCAGCGTTTTTAACAAGGCGTTGGCTGCCGCTTCGGTTAGCCGCTCAGCATGGCGCAATAACACCACTTTATTACCGCTTTGTTGTGCTTTACCCTGAGTAAAATCCGTTAAACGGCGAATTTCATCCACACCCAGACTGGCGTTTTCCGGCTGTAACAACAACAGATCGGCATGATTACCGGCTGCCAGTAACAGGCAGCTCTTACACTGGCCACAAGCCGTTGCAGCCGCCGGCGTTTTACACAACACTAACGCCGCCAGCATATGCCCTAGCTCAAGTTTACCAATGCCTTCCGGGCCATTAAATAATAAGGCATGCGCCAGTCGTTGTTGACGATACAACTGTGACAACTGCTGCAAACTGTCGTTTAACCATGGATAGGCCTGGCTATTCAGCAGCGCCATCTCAGACTCCTGCCGCCTGTAACGATTGCCGCAGCGCCTGCTGCACCTGGATCAGTGGCTGCCCGGCATCAATCACCATGATGTTGGGTTCCTTGGCGGCGATCTCCAGATATTTGGCGCGGGTACGCTGAAAAAAACTCAGTTGCTCCTGCTCTATCCGATCTAACTCACCGCGGCTGGCCGCGCGGGCCAAACCCTGCGCCGGATCGATATCCAGATATAAGGTCAGATCGGGTCGCGTGTCGCCCAGTACCGCTGTACGCAGCGTATCCAACAAGCTGTCACCGAGCTGCCGGCCGCCGCCTTGATAAGCCCGTGACGACAGATCATGGCGGTCAGCCAGTACCCAGTTACCCGCAGCAAGCGCCGGCCGGATCACATTAGTTAACAGCTGCACCCGTGAGGCGTACATCAACAGTAGCTCGGTTTCCGGCGCAACCTTCTCTTGCAGATCGGCTTGTTTAACCAAAGACCGTAACTGCTCTGCCAGTGGTGTACCGCCCGGCTCCCGGGTACAAACCACCTGATGGCCGCGGCTTTCCAGGTACTGTTTTACGGTGGCAATAGCAGTACTTTTACCTGCCCCTTCCAGCCCTTCGATAACGATAAATTTGCCGTTACTGCTCATTATTTTGTCCAAGAATATATTTTCGTACTGCGCTGTTATGCTGCTCCAATGTTTGTGAAAACACGTGAGAACCATCACCGCGGCTGACAAAGTAGTAGTAATCGCTCTGCTCAGGTGCGGCTGCCGCTTTTAGCGCACTTAAACTAACCAGTGAAATCGGCCCTGGCGGTAAACCATGATGCCGGTAGGTGTTGTAAGGATGCGGATCGCGTAAATGGGCGCGAGTAATGCGGCCATTATAATCTGCTACGCCATAGATCACTGTCGGATCGGTTTGCAGTCGCATCCCGGTATTTAAGCGGTTAACAAATACCGAACTGACCAAACCGCGTTCGGCTTGCAAACCGCTTTCTTTTTCGATAATCGAGGCCAGCGTCAATAACTGATAAGGGTTTTGTAGCGGCAAATCGGGCTGTCGCTGTTGCCAGGCTTGCTCCAGCTGCGTTAGTAATGCCAGGTGAGCACGCAACCAAATACTGCTGGCTTTGCTATTGGCAGTATAAAAATAGGTATCCGGAAAAAACAGCCCTTCCATTTGTTGCGCCAGCTCTGGCATCGGCGCTAATTCGCCCCACTCAGCCGGCCAGCGTAACAGCTGCTGTAATTCCGCGATTTGCGTCAGATCCTGTTGTAAATAAGGTAACTGTGCAAAACGTTGCCAGCTTTGTACCAGAGTTTCGCCTTCAATCAGGGTGACACTAAACTGAGCAACCCGACCAGAGCGAAATAATGCCAGGACCTGCGACAGCGACATTGGCGAGCTTACCCGGTATAACCCCTGCTGCAATTGCGCCTGCTCTGGATGTTGGCGCAAGTAGAATTTAAGTTGCTGACACTGCCAGGCACTCAATTGTTGCTGTTGTTGCCACAGCTCACAGAGTTGACGCGCCGATGCGCCAGCGCGCAGCTCAAACAGCTCGTCCGTAAACTGAATAGGCATCGCCAGCAGTCGTTGTTGTACCTGCTGCCAGTAACTGTTACCAGCGACCAGTAAAAACACCAGCAGCACCGGTAACCAATAAGATAGACGTCTTAACATAGTACCTGTTGTTGTATTGACCGTACGGCGCTCAGATCCAGCGTGCGGTCTGTCAATTCACGCACTGCGGCTATTCCCAGCAATGCATTAGTAAAAAACATCGCCGTTACTGCCGGTAACTCCTGCAGCGGCAGCTCGCGCTCAGCAATCTGCGGTAGTTGCGACATGATATGTTTGCGCATTACCCCAGCCACGCCACAAGCATCCAGCGGCGGTGTATACCAGCGCCCAGCTAACTGATAAAACAAATTTGCAGCCGTGCCCTCAACCACCAAGTCGTTAGTATCGGCAACAATAAAATCATCCAGTGTTGTAACAGCCAGCTGCTGTTTCAGCATCACCTGTTCCAACCGGTTACAGTGTTTTAAACCGGCTAATACCGGTTGCCGGGCCAGTCGCAAGGTTGCTACCCCAACCTTTAAACCTTTCGCTCTAAGCGCGGTATAGTCCGGTAGCGGTGCCTGATACAGATAACAACTCACTTGCACCTGCGGATCCGGTGCATAACCGCGGCCACCAATACCCCGGGAGATTAGCAATTTAAATACACAGTCTTCAGATTGGCGTTGCGCTTGCGCCTGTAACCAGGTTGCCAGCTGTTGCCAGTCTGGTTCAGCGAATCCGAGCCGCTTAGCACTGACCTGCAAACGCGCCAAATGTAATGGCCAGAGCGCAATTTCCCCGTTACAGACCCGCATCGTGGTAAAAAGACCATCGCCATATTGTAAAGCGCGACAACCACCGGCGACTGCGGCAGTAACAGGCGAATCAATCAGAATAAAATCAGCCATATCTGTTCTTTACTAAAATTTGCGACCGCTTTGCACAAGGTTGGGCTCAGTATGCCTTAAGGCTGCCGCCTTGCAAAGCAAAGCGCGTTTAAGTGGTTTTAGCTGCATAAAAAAACCGCAGTAACAAACTGCGGTTTTTTCGGTTAACGCTGGCTTAGTTTAAACTTTTTTAAACAAAATCGAACCGTTAGTACCACCAAAACCAAAGGAATTACACAGCGCGTACTCCAGCTTCGCCTGACGCGCCTGATGCGGCACATAGTCCAGGTCACAACCTTCGCTTGGGTTATCCAGGTTAATGGTTGGTGTCACCAGCTGATCCTGCAGCGACAGCACGGTGATAATAGATTCTACTGAACCGGCAGCACCTAACAGGTGACCAATCATCGATTTCGATGAACTCACCATCAGTTTATCCAGGTTGTTGGCAAATACGGTTTTAATCGCCATGGTTTCCGCGATATCACCAGCCGGCGTTGAGGTGCCGTGAGCATTGATATACTGCACTTGCTCCGGGTTAACCTGGGCGTCATTCAGTGCATTTTTCATCGCCCGGGCAGCGCCATCGCCGTTCTCCGGAGGCGAGGTCATATGGTAAGCATCACCGCTCATGCCAAAACCAACCAGCTCAGCGTAAATTTTCGCACCACGCGCCTTGGCATGCTCATATTCTTCCAGCACCATCACACCAGCACCATCGCCCAGTACAAAGCCATCACGGTCTTTATCCCAGGGCCGGCTGGCTTGTTGCGGGGCATCGTTACGGGTTGATAAGGCTCGGGCTGCACCAAAACCGCCCATACCGAGCTCAGTTGAGGCTTTTTCAGCACCACCGGCGACCATGGCATCAGCATCGCCATAAGCAATCATCCGCGCCGCCTGACCAATATTGTGTACACCTGTAGTACAGGCAGTGACGATACTGATATTCGGGCCCTTTAAGCCCAGCATAATCGACAGCTGACCAGCAATCATATTGATAATGGTTGATGGCACAAAGAATGGCGATAACCGCTTCGGGCCACTATTCATCAGCTTGGTATGGTTTTCTTCAATTAAACCTAAACCGCCAATACCAGAGCCGATAGCGGCACCGATACGGTGTGCATTCACTTCGTTGATTTCCAGGCCAGAGTCACGAAAGGCCTGCATCGCAGCAGCGACGCCGTACTGGATAAACAAATCCATTTTCTTAGCGTCTTTTGCCGGAAAATACGGCTCTACATCAAAGTCTTTGACTAAGCCGGCAAATTTAGTTGTATAAGCACTGGTATCAAAGTGCTCAATCAGGCTAATGCCGCTTTTTGCCTGCTGCAATCCCTGCCAGCTGCTGGTCACATCATTGCCCAGCGGCGTCAACATGCCTAAACCTGTTACCACTACACGACGTTTTGCCACCGTGTCCTCCGTAAATACCTGTTTTTCTGATTCTTAAAATGAAAACGGGTAGCCTCGCTACCCGTTTCTCAAGCTTTCGGCTTATTCAGCGTGGGCTTTGATGTAATCAATGGCTGATTGCACCGTGGTGATTTTCTCTGCTTCTTCGTCTGGAATTTCAGTATCGAATTCTTCTTCCAGCGCCATTACCAGCTCAACTGTATCCAGTGAGTCTGCACCCAGGTCGTCAACGAAAGAAGCTTCGTTCTTCACTTCTTCTTCTTTTACGCCCAGCTGTTCAATAATAATTTTTTTAACGCGTTCTTCGATGTTGCTCATCTTTTCTTCCTTTTTCTCATCTAAATCGCAACAAATCGTGCAATTTGGTTTGGCGCTAGTTTATGCGTAAGCAGGGGTTGATGCAAGCAATGCACTCGGCATTTTTTGCTGGTCAAACCTGATTTGCTTACACCATATACATACCGCCGTTAACGTGAACTGTTTCACCGGTAATATAGGCTGCCTGCGTGGACGCCAGAAATGCCACTGTCGCCGCAATTTCTTCTGGCTGCCCTAAACGATTTGCAGGGACTTGCGAGAAAATAGCTTCTTTTTGCTCGTCCGACAACTCTTTCGTCATATCGGTATCAATAAAACCCGGTGCAATCGCATTGACGGTAATACCGCGAGATGCCACTTCGCGTGCCAGGGATTTAGTAAAGCCCAACACACCGGCTTTCGCCGCGGCGTAGTTGGTTTGCCCGGCATTGCCCATTGAACCTACAACAGAACCAATGGTAATAATACGGCCAAAACGCTTTTTCATCATGCTACGTAGTACCGCCTTGCTCAGGCGATACACCGACGTTAAATTGGTCTGCATAATATCAAACCATTCTTCATCTTTCATCCGCATCAGCAGATTATCGCGGGTAATACCGGCATTATTTACCAGAATATCGATCTCACCAAAGCTTTCTTTAATCTGTGCCAGACATTGCTCAACAGAATCGGCATCCGTTACGTTCAACACCAGACCTTTACCATTGGCACCCAGATAATCCGAAATAGCTGCAGCGCCTTTTTCGCTGGTCGCGGTACCGACCACTTTGGCACCCAGGGCTGCCAGTTGCTCAGCAATAGCTTTACCAATACCACGGCTGGCACCTGTTACCAGCGCGACCTTACCTTCTAATGAAATAAATGGCGTCATCTTGTTACCTTATTCTGTTGTCAGGGCTGCGCTCAGCGCGGCGCTATCTGTAATCGAACTGGTATTCAGCTCTTTGTTAATCCGCTTGATCAGGCCGCTTAATACTTTACCTGCACCCAGCTCCAGTACTTCGGTTACGCCCTGGGCGGCGAAATATTCAATGGTTTCAGTCCAGCGCACCGGGCTATATAGCTGACGAATCAACGCATCTTTAATCGCATCACCGTTGCTGGCAATTTGTACGTCAACGTTATTGACTACCGGGATAGCCGGTTGTTGAAAGTTTAGTGCAGCCAGATCGGTCGCTAACTGGTCAGCCGCCGGGCGCATCAGTGCACAGTGTGACGGTACGCTTACTGGCAACGGCAGTGCACGTTTGGCACCGGCGGCTTTACAAGCCTCACCGGCCCGCTCCACTGCCGCTTTATGACCGGCAATCACCACCTGACCTGGTGAGTTATAGTTAACCGGCGCCACAACTTCACCCTGAGCCGCGTCGGCACAGGCTTTGGCGATAGCTGCATCATCCAGACCAATAATCGCCGCCATGGCGCCGGTTCCGGCTGGTACTGCCTGTTGCATATACTGGCCACGCTTTTCCACCAGTTTTACCGCATCGGCCAGTGACAATACGCCCGCACAAACCAGTGCTGAGTATTCTCCTAACGAGTGGCCGGCAAAATAAGCGGGTGTCGCGCCGCCTTGTTGCTGCCATACACGCCAGACGGCAACGGAAGCCGTTAATAATGCCGGCTGGGTCCGCTGGGTTTCATTCAGCTGCTCTTCCGGGCCATTCGCAATCAGTGCCCATAAATCATAACCCAGCGCTGCTGAAGATTCGTTAAACGTATCCTGTACCAGCGGATAAGTTTGATACAGATCGGCTAACATGCCAACACTCTGTGAACCCTGACCAGGAAAGACAATTGCAAGTTTTTTCGTCATCGTTATACCCTGTTAAAAGGTGCCTGCATTGGAATTAAGAATTTTCATTGAAATAAAAGCTTAGTAGCGAACCAGTGCCGAAGCCCAGGCGAAACCGCCGCCAAAGGCTTCTAATAACAAGGTTTGACCACGCTGAATACGGCCATCACGCACCGCCTCGTCTAGTGCAGTCGGTACGGTCGCAGCTGAGGTATTGCCATAACGGTCCAGGTTAATCACCACCTGATCCATCGACATATCCAGCTTACGCGCTACGGCAGCAATAATCCGTAAGTTAGCCTGATGCGGCACCAGCCAGTCGATTTGCGATTTATCCATCTGGTTAGCAGCCAGAGTTTGCTCAACCACTTCAGACAGCTTAGTCACGGCAACTTTAAAGACATCATTCCCCTTCATACTACCCCAGGAGTTATGCACCGAGGCTTCGTCACCGCGAATAGGGTTATCAACATAGAGTAATTCTGAATATTTACCGTCGGCATGAATATGAGTTGATAGGATACCTGGCTGTTCTGACGCTTCCAGTAACACGGCACCAGCCGCATCACCAAACAGGATCACCATAGAACGATCTTCCGGGCTGATCAGCTGTGACAGGCAGTCTGAGCCAATCACCAGGATGCGCTTCGCCAGACCGGTTTTAATATATTGATCAGCAATACTTAGCGCGTAACAAAAGCCGGCACAAGCGGCAGCAATATCAAACGCCGGAATAGCCGGGATTTCCAACTCGCGTTGGATTTCACAGGCGGCGCTGGGTAAGGCGCGCGAGGCGCTGGTGGTGGCGCAGATAATCATATCAACGCTGTCTTTATCGACGTTAGCCGCTTCCAACGCTTTGCGGGCCGCCGCAGCGCCCATGGTTGCCACACTTTCGTCTTTACCGATAATGCGCCGCTCTTTAATGCCCGTGCGCTCGATAATCCATTCGTCTGTGGTTTCCACCATAGACTCTAAGTCCGCATTAGTGCGAACTGTTGCCGGAAAATAACTTCCGGTACCAATAATTCTTGAGTACATGCTGGCCTATGCTTTATCTATCAGAACCTGTTCCAGCCGATCTTTTATTTTTGCAGGTACCTGGCGTTGAACCTCGCACACCGCTTGTCGGATGGCACTTAAAAATGCGTCTTTCGTCGCATTTCCATGACTTTTCACTACAATACCGCGCAATCCTATCAGACTTGCACCATTATACTGGTCGGGGTTCACCCCCTGATAAAGACTTTTTAAAGCAGGTTTACACAGCCAGCTTAATAAAGCAGCAAAAGGCCGCTGCTTCACGCCCTGCTGCGCCCGTTTCAGGATCAGTTTCGCCACCCCTTCACAGGTTTTTAGCGCCACATTGCCGACAAAGCCATCGCAGACAATCACATCCGCTTTACCGGAAAAAATATCATTACCTTCGATATAGCCGATATAATTCAGGTCGCGACATTCCTGTAACAACTGCGAGGCACGTTTGATCTGATCTGAGCCTTTGATCTCTTCTTCGCCCATATTTAGCAGTGCCACGCGTGGCGCCCGGATTCCAATGACTTCTTCAGCCATCACCGCGCCCATGACGGCAAATTGAAATAAGGTGTCGGCATCTGCATTTACTGTAGCGCCTAAATCCAGCATATACACTGGCTTGCCATTACAGCTGGGTAAAGCGCTGACCAGCGCCGGGCGCTCGACGCCATTGAGCATTTTCAGTACATAGTGCGCCATGGCAATCAAGGCACCGGTATTACCGGCAGAGACACAGGCATGTACTGCCCCCTGCTCAACCAAATCAAGCGCATGGCGCATGGAAGAGTCGCGTTTGGTACGTAACGCCAAAGAAGGCTTATCGGCCATTGAAACCTGATCGTCACTGTGAACGAAGTGGATTCGCGGATGCGCATTGACGCCAGATTCGGCTAACAAACGCTTTAACAGCGGCTTATCGCCACAGAAGGTTAATTCAAGCTCAGGGAATTCTGTTAACGCTGCCAGGGCGGCAGGTATAGTAGATCGGGGGCCGAAGTCGCCCCCCATCATATCTAAAGCCAGAGATGGCTTTAGCGGCTGCACTTTACTACCAGTAAAGACCGTCAGGACAAAGGTCCGGACTTACTTTACCTTACGGCCTTTATAGAAACCGTCGGCAGTAATGTGGTGACGGCGATGCGTCTCACCTGAAGTTGAGTCAACTGACAGCGTTGGGCCAGTTAAAGCATCGTGTGAACGACGCATGTCACGACGTGCACGAGATTTTTTGTTTTGCTGAACAGCCATTGTATTTCTCCTAAATCACTTTTTTTTCAATTCTTGCAGCACTGCAAACGGGTTAGGCTTTTCCGGTTCAGGTCCGATATCACCGAAACTCATGCTCTCTGGTTTGACTGAACAATCTTCAGGGGCATGCATCGGGAACAGCGGAAGCGTCAGGATTAACTCGTCTTCAATCAACTGCCGTAAATTAATTTCGCCGTGCTCATTTCGTTCGATCACGTCGTAGCGCTCAGGAATCAACTCCAAAGCCGCGTCATCATCTCCGTTAACCGGAGTATATGCAAAACTGCAGTCTAGTGTTAGCGGCATCGCTTCGCCACATCGCTCACACTTTACACTTACCAGACAAGTCGCTGTACCCTGTAGTACAGTCAGTCCCTGCTGGTCAGTTCCGCATTCAATTCTGACTGTTACATCGCCGTCGTTACTCAGCAAACTCTCAGACAGTCGGCTTAAGGTATTCAGCACTATAATGCCTTCGTAGTCCGACCGCTTTTGCGCTGCCTTTACCGGATCCAGCGTAACAGGTATTTTCACTTTTTGCATAAGGCGCGCATCATATAGAAGCAGTCCCAGAGTGTCAAAGGGTTCTGCAGGTTTTTTAACATATTTCTCGCAGCTTTCTGGCGAATAGCGCGGCTTGGCATTATAGTGCGGCCGCACCCTGAATCATAGCGCGAAATCACCCTAAGGATGAAAAATGACTACCCAGCAGCATCCGGCACTCTATCTGGCCTCGACCTCTGTTTACCGGCGGGCCTTGCTGCAAAAGCTGACTACGCAGTTTAGCTGCGTTAAACCCGAGGTCGATGAAAGCCCTTTACCTGACGAAACAGCAGAAGCTCTGGTTAACCGGCTGGCGCTCGCTAAAGCCATGGCTGTAGCCGCGACGCTAAGTGCCGGTTTAGTGATAGGGTCGGATCAGGTGGCGGTATTTCAGGGGGAAATACTTGGTAAGCCACATACTGTAGCTAATGCTGAAGCCCAGCTCAGACGGTTTAGCGGTCAGGCAGTGACGTTTTTAACCGGGCTGGCCGTGGTGAATGCAGCAACCGGCAAGGTGCAGCAAGTGATTGAGCCTTTTGTGGTGCATTTCCGTGAGCTGAGCGATGCCGAGATTAGCCATTATGTGGCGCGGGAAATGCCACTGGACTGCGCCGGCAGCTTTAAAAGCGAGGGGCTGGGCATCGCCCTGTTTGACAAACTGCAAGGTGATGACCCTAACAGCCTGATTGGCTTACCACTGCTCAGGCTGCTGGCGATGTTACGTGATGAAGGCTTAAACCTGTTACTGCACCACGAGTGAGGTTAACTCGGGTAAATGGTCAATAATCGCCAGCGGCTGATATTGCGCCAACACCGATACCGGATGGGCGCCATGGCTTACCCCTACCCTTGGCATATTAATCGCCTGTGCCATCTTTAAGTCATGACTGGTATCGCCGACCATAATAGCCTGTTCCGCATTAACACCGAGTTCAGTGATAATTTGCTGCAGCATATCCGGATGCGGCTTTGACTGCGCTTCATCGGCACAGCGGCTGGTGGCAAAGTATGGTGCCAGCCCGGTTTCGGCAAACATCCGATCCAGCCCTTTGCGCGCCTTACCGGTTGCCACAGCCAGCAGGATATTCTGCTCAGCCAGCTGCTTTAACGTTGCCTCAGCACCTGCAAACAAGGGAGTAGGCGTGGTGTCATGCAGCACATATTGATCGCGGTAATGTTCAAATATCTGCTGCCGCTGGGCTTTATCGGCGGTCGGAAACAGCTGGTCAAAGGCCGGATCCAGACTCAGGCCAATAATTTGTTTTACCGCATCATGGCTGGGAACCTCTAATGCGGTTAAGGCTGCGGCGGCACGCATTGAAGACACGATACGTCCGACCGAGTCCATCACGGTACCGTCCCAATCGAAAATAACCAGTTTTACTGCTGACATCACTACTCCACGTCGTTACGACGACTCAACTTGTTACTTACGGTTTAACCGTTCCAGAGTCTGGCTTAATTTCGGATCCAGTGGCGCTTCAAAGCGCATCGTGGTCTCGCTGATCGGATGGATAAAGCTTAAGCTAAAGGCATGTAAAAACAGCCGGTTAAGTCCAATTTGCTGCATCTGCTGGCTAAACTGGTTATCACCGTATTTGTCATCACAGGCAATCGGATGGCCTTTACAGGCGGTATGAACCCGGATCTGATGGGTACGGCCGGTAACCGGAAAGGCTTCAACCAGGGTGCCTTCCTGATAGCGCTGCAAAATCCGAAACCGGGTTTCCGATGGCTTGCCTTCCGCAGCATCCACTTTGACAACCCGCTCACCGGACTGCAGCGTATTTTTACGCAGCGGCTCTGTGACCTTGCGTACTTTGTTATCCCAATCGCCGGCGACCAGCGCCCAGTATTTTTTCTCTACCGTTTTATTGCGTAGCTGCTCGTGTAAATGCGTTAAAACTGAGCGTTTTTTTGCGATCAACAAACAGCCCGAGGTATCGCGATCCAACCGGTGCACCAATTCCAGATGCTTAGCATCCGGGCGCAGCGCCCGCAGCGCTTCTATTACACCAAACTGTAAACCACTGCCACCATGCACCGCCATGCCAGAGGGTTTATTCAGTACGATCAAATCTTTATCTTCATACAAAATATGCTGCTCAAGATCTTTGACCAGACTCAGTTTCACCGATACCGCATCGGGTTCGCTGGCAACGGTTAACGGTGGCACCCGCACCACATCACCCTGCTCTAATTTATACTCAGGTTTGATGCGTTTTTTATTCACCCGCACCTCACCTTTGCGCAAAACGCGATAAATCACACTTTTTGGTACACCGCGCAGCCGGGCGATTAAAAAGTTGTCTATGCGCTGACCGATGAAATCATCTTCAATTTCAATCATTTGTACTGGCAATTTTATTTCATCGGTCATCTTTGCAAAATACTCAGCTAAAATTACAATTAAGTTGCTAACCGCAGCAGATTAGTGGGATAATCAGCCCGCTAATTGTGCCGAAATACGGCAATTAGGGCGCTCAAAGTGACATAAGAGAATTTGTGCGGCACCGTCAGGGGATGTGATCATACCGAAATCGTGGTGAAAACCAATGTTTTTTATAACCCCGGCGTTAATCCACTGCCACTTGCCTGAGGTAATGTTGAGTAATTTGTTACCAATAACGGCAAACCACAAAGTCCGGTCACCGGGCAACAACAGTAAAGATTAGTCAGAACACAACGCCTGCAGGCGCTGTGTGTCAGAAAGCATAACGAAAACCTCGCTGCCAGGCGCTGTTTAGCCGGCAGCGGAGTTGTAAAACGTAAAATTAGGTTCCCTCAAGCACCCAGTCGTGAGACTGCACCCTTCCGTGTTTGATAACAGCTGACACTCAGGTGCCCGGTTGTTGTGTTGTGGCTTCGCAATAGAGTCACCATACAATGAAAAGAATGTTAATTAATGCCACGCAGGAAGAAGAAATCCGCGTAGCCCTGGTCGATGGCCAGAAACTTTATGACCTGGACATTGAAAGCCCAGGCCATGAACAAAAGAAAGCCAATATTTACAAAGGTAAAATCACCCGGGTCGAGCCGAGTTTAGAAGCTGCCTTCGTAGACTATGGTGCAGACCGCCACGGTTTCCTGCCGCTAAAAGAAATCTCCCGCGAATACTTCCCAGCCGGTTACAGCTTCGATGGTCGTCCAAACATCAAAGAAGTGGTCAAAGAAGGTCAGGAAGTCATTATTCAGATCGATAAAGAAGAACGGGGCCAAAAAGGCGCGGCACTGACCACCTTTATCAGCCTGGCCGGTTCTTACCTGGTACTAATGCCAAACAACCCACGCGCCGGTGGTATTTCTCGTCGTATTGAAGGCGATGAGCGTCAGGAATTAAAAGATTCCTTAGGCCAGCTGGAAATGCCGGATGGCATGGGTCTGATTGTGCGTACCGCTGGCGTCGGTAAATCCTACGAAGAGCTGGATTACGACTTAAAAGCCCTGCTGAAACACTGGTCGGCCATTACTGAGGAAGCGCAGAAACGTGCCGCCCCTTTCCTGATCCATCAGGAAAGCAATGTAGTATTCCGTGCGATTCGTGATTATCTGCGCCGCGATGTTGGCGAGATCCTGATCGACAGCCAGAAGATTTTCGAAGAAGCCAAGGTTTATATCCAACAGTTCCGCCCGGACTTCGCGCACCGCGTCAAGATGTATCAGGGTGAAGTGCCGCTGTTTATGCACTATCAAATTGAAAACCAGATCGAAACTGCCTTCCGTCGTGAAGTGCGTTTACCCTCTGGCGGCTCTATCGTGATCGACAGTACCGAAGCCTTAACTGCGATTGATATTAACTCCTCTAAAGCCACTAAAGGTGGCGATATCGAGGAAACCGCCTTTAATACCAACCTGGAAGCGGCCGATGAAATCGCCCGCCAACTGCGCTTACGTGACTTGGGCGGTCTGATCGTGATCGACTTTATCGATATGACGCCGGTACGGCATCAGCGTGAAGTGGAAAACCGCTTAAAAGACGCTGTGAAGCAAGACCGTGCCCGGGTACAAATTGGCCGGATTTCGCGTTTTGGTCTGCTGGAAATGTCACGGCAGCGTTTACGTCCGTCACTGGGTGAGTCAGCCGGTCATGTCTGTCCGCGTTGTCATGGCCGTGGCACTATCCGCAGCGTTGAGTCCTCTGCCCTGTCAATTTTACGTTTAATCGAAGAAGAAGCGATTAAAGATAACACCAGCCAGGTACAGGCACAGGTGCCAGTATCCGTTGCTACTTATCTGATGAACGAAAAACGCGAAGGCGTACGTCGCATCGAGCAGCGCAATGGCGTCCAGGTGTACGTGATCCCGAATGAGCATCTGGAAACACCAAACTACGAAGTGATCCGCATCCGCATCGATGAAGAGATCGAAGATGTCAGTTATAACCTGACCAAGGTGCCAGAGCACACCTCTAAGTTGTACCAGCCTGCTGCGGATGCAATAAAAGAAAAACCGGCAGTTTCAGCGCTGAGTATGGCGCAAAATGCTGCGCCGGCACCACAACCGAAAGCTGTTGTTGCCGACGTTGCAGCCCCTGTGGCCAGCACACCAAGTTTATTCAGCCGTTTAGCGACCTGGTTATCGGGTTTATTTGCGGCACCGGCAACGGAAAAACCGGCGGATAAGCCGAAAGAAAAACCAGCCGCTCGTCCGGAACAACGTGGTGAGCGTGGTGATAGCAGAAGACGCAATAATCGTAACAACAAGCGTCGCGATCAGGTTGAGAAAGTTGCGGATAAAGCACAGGACAAGGTAAGCGAAGAAAAAGCAAGCCCGGCCAGTCGTCCGGAGCGCCAGGAGCGTCCGAAACAACAGGAACGCCAGCCACGGCAGCAAGAGGCCCGCAAAGCACCGGCTGAAGCTAAGGTTGATAAGGTAGAACGTGAGGAAGCAGACGAGCCAAATAGCCGCGCCGCTGCCGCTGAGCGTCGCGCTCGGCGTCAGTTACAACGTTCAGTGCGTATCGCTAAGGCCGAAGCCGCAGCTGACACGGTATTGCCGGTAGTCACTAAGGACGAAACGCCTGCGGATGTCAGCCCCGCAACGCCAGTGGTAGTGACGACTGAGGCTGCGCCAATAGCCAGCACTATTGCGACAGAGCACAGCGCTATCGAGGCAGACAGCGCCGAAGTGCAAACTGCGGAATCAGAGCAAAACAAAGACACCTCAGCTGAACAAGCTGCAGAAGCATCTGAGCCACGCAGCCGCAGCCGTCGTTCACCACGCCATCTGCGTGCAGCGGGCCAGAAGCGTCGCAAAGAGCAGTCTGCCGATGCCACAACTGATGACGAAAGCGTTGCAGACAGCGCTACTGAGACAGCCGAACAATCCAATGCGGATGTTCTGGCTGCGCCAGCTGAAGCCCCGGCAACAACAGCAACGGAATCGCAACAAACTGTTACTACTGCCGCTGTGGTCACTGCTGAAGGTGAAAACACCATCGCAGATAGTGTTGAGGATGAAAAACCTGCGCGTAGCCGTAGCCGTCGTCGCCCTGCTAAGGTTGAGGCGGTAGCTGACAACGAGTCAACACCTGATGTAAACGATTCCCGCGCTGAAAGTGACGATGAAACAACAGCGGTTACAATACAGCACCCTGAAGTCGTTTCGGACAGCCCGGCGCAGCAAAGCCTCGCCTTGCCAGAGCCGGAGCCGGTTGTTGCAGTAGCACCAGCTGAGCCTGAGCCAGAAACAGCAGCAGTTGTTGAGGCAGTTGCGACGACTTCTGTAACTGAATCTGTTGTAGCAAAAGCTGCGGCCCCGGTAGCGACTGCTGCTGCAACAACGGCCGCCGGCGGACGTTTCAGTAAGATGGTGGTTGCTGAAATGACTAAACCGCAAGCGGTAACGGAGCAGCAGCAAGAGATCGTCATCTCTGCCGCCAGTGCAGAAGAGCGCCCGGCGGTGCAATCCTCGGCCCGCCCTGCGGGCTCGGCATTCGCACGGCAAGCTGTAACAGCACCAATGACCAAACCTGGACAAGCTGAATAATTCCAAGGTTTATCAAGCTCAAAGCCCGGTTAATACCGGGCTTTTTATTGGATGCGCCTTGACCAGCGCCCCCGAAAAAAAACCACCGTCGGAGCGGTGGTTTCTTGTTAGTACGCAGCGAAATTAGAAGTCGTATTTAGCGCTAAACTGAATGCGGTGCATATCACCATCCAAGCCGCTTTCGATTTCGCGGTTAGCGAACTTGTACTCGATACCCATCATAAATTTCGGATTGAACTGATACAAAGCATTGGCGCTATAGCTATGCGTGCTCTTCGTTACACCGGTACCTGTCAGCGTTTGATCGTTATCAGCACTTAACATCGAGTACAGGAAAGTCGAGCGCCACTTGTCGTTCCATAAATGACGATAAGCGACTGAGAATGCGGTCACATCAATGGCTTCCAGATTGGCTGCATTAGTGGTACCAGTCAGTACCGCACCGTTAATGGTATTCAGGCCAACATAACGACCCAAACCTTTACCGTGATTCAGGGTAAAACGGATATCATCTTTATTCGCCAGATTAAATTTACCGCTAAATGAAACACCATAAGAGGTGACAGTGTCATCATACAGACCGTCATCAATCGCGATTTGACGCAGTAAAGCAGCTAAACGGAACGAGGCATTATCTGTTTTAAAATTGTAACCAAAGGTTAGATCCGGAGTCGCATTATCATCAGTAGTAATACGACCGCCACCGCCGAATGGCGTTACGGTACTTTCTGGGTTTTCAATCGCTACAGAGAAATTGCCGGACGTATAACGAACCTGAGGTTGCCGGATAAAGACTGCGGCATCCGTATTACCCACGAAATCAAGCGTATCAGGTAAGGATTGTAAATCCATGAAGTTCGACCAGGTTTGGCCAACAGTCCAGTTTTTGTAGGTAACAAAGGCATGCCGAATAACGGGGCTATAGCCGTTGGTGGTGCGCTCATCATTACCATTGGTGCTGGTCATCATATCGAATTCTAAACGACCGGTAAGCTTCTCACCGTTACCTAAGTCAGTTGAAGTGCCGAAGAAGAAACGTGACTGGCGGGCATGCGAATCAAAACGTGAGGTGCTATTGCCACCAATCGGTGTTAAAGATGGTACGTATAAATCCCGACCTAACGCCGCAATCTCGCCGTCTGACTCTGTATACATCATATCTAATTTAATAAAACCACCATAGGTAACTTCGGTATCACCTACTTTAAAACCATTGTTTGCCTGAGCGACACCAGCAGTGAGTGCCAGGGCAATGGCTGCCGTTAGGGTGTTGAGCGTCTTTCTTTGTCTCATCTGGAGTTCTCCATCGTTTTTTATAGTTGTACTAACGTCGCGGTTATTCTAACCAAACTGTGGTCGACAGTCTGCAACTTCGCAATTAGCCTTTAGTCGCAGTTAGCACAACCGCCTTAGCTCGTCTAGACTATGGTCTAATTCCTTTTGTGTGAATGCTCCTTTAGAAATACCTCATTATTTTAAGATGTTTGGCAGGGGACGATATATGACACAGACAACAACTTATCCGGTACCGGAAAATATAAAACAACGCGCTCTTATTACTGATGAGCAATATCTGGCAATGTATCGTGAATCCGTAGAACAACCTGATGCGTTTTGGGCGAAACATGGCCAGCGTCTGGACTGGATTAAGCCATATACACAGGTAAAAGACACCAGCTATGAACTGGGTAAGGTAAGTATTAAGTGGTTTGCCGATGGTGTATTGAACGCCAGCGTGAATTGCCTTGATCGTCACCTAGAAAAACGCGGTAACCAAATCGCTTTTTACTGGGAAGGTGATGAGCCTGGTGTACAAAAAACGGTAACCTACCGTGAGTTATATGAAGAAGTTTGCCAGCTGGCAAATGGCATGAAAGCACTTGGCGTCGGTAAAGGTGATCGGGTCACAATTTATCTGCCGATGATTCCACAAGCAGCTGTTGCTTTATTAGCCTGTGCCCGCATCGGCGCGGTGCACTCTGTCGTCTTCGCTGGTTTCTCACCAGACGCCCTGGGTAGCCGTATTATTGACTGTGATTCCAAACTGGTGATCACCACCGATCAGGCACTGCGTGGCAGCCGTGCAACGAATTTAAAAGATAATACTGATATCGCTCTGGGCCACCTTGGCGAAAGCAATCCGGTTAAAAACGTCATTGTCATTAAACACGTTGGCCGCCCTATCGATTTCCACCAGGGCCGTGACGTCTGGTATCACGACTTATTGGCCAAACAACCGAAAGAATGTGCACCTGAGCCAATGAATGCAGAAGATCCATTATTTATTCTTTATACTTCAGGCTCAACCGGTAAACCGAAAGGTGTACTGCATACCACCGGCGGCTATATGGTTTACGCGGCCATGACACATCAGTATATCTTTGACTATCATGATGACGATATTTATTGGTGTGCAGCGGACGTCGGTTGGGTAACAGGTCACAGCTATATTATTTACGGCCCACTGGCTAACGGTGCCCGTAGCGTAATGTTTGAAGGCGTACCCACCTACCCCAGCGTAAAACGTATAGCGCAAATTGTTGATAAATATAACGTTACTATTCTGTATACCGCGCCGACTGCCATCCGTGCCCTGATGGCGCATGGCGATGCACCGGTAGAAGGTGCCAACCTGAGTTCATTGCGGGTACTGGGTAGCGTGGGTGAACCCATTAACCCTGAGGCCTGGAACTGGTACCACGAGAAAATTGGTAAAGGTAACTGCCCAATCGTTGACACCTGGTGGCAAACTGAAACCGGCGGTATCCTGATTACACCACTGCCTGGAGCCACTGCATTAAAGCCTGGCTCTGCTACCCGCCCCTTCTTCGGCGTCAAGCCAGCCATCGTTGATAACGAAGGTAAAACGGTTCATGGCGTAGGTGAAGGCAATCTGGTGATTACCGACAGCTGGCCGGGTCAAATGCGTACCCTGTACGGTGATCATGAGCGCTTTGAGCAAACCTACTTCAGTACTTACCCTGGCACCTACTTTACCGGTGACGGTGCGCGCCGTGACGAGGATGGTTATTACTGGTTAACGGGCCGCGTCGATGACGTGCTAAACGTTTCGGGCCACCGTCTGGGTACTGCCGAGATTGAAAGCTGCTTAGTTGCGCATGAAGCCATCGCTGAGGCTGCGGTAGTGGGTTATCCACATGATTTAAAAGGCCAGGGCATTTACGTTTATGTCACGCCACGCGTGGGGGTTGAACCGAGCGAAGAGCTGACCAAAGCCATCAGAGCCTGGGTGCGTGAAGAAATTTCACCCATTGCGTCGCCAGATCTGATACAGTGGGCTCCAGCAGGCCTGCCGAAGACCCGCTCAGGTAAGATTATGCGCCGAATCCTGCGGAAAATTGCCGCGAACGAGCATGATCAGTTAGGTGATATTTCGACATTAGCCGATCCTTCAGTTGTTGAGCTGTTGGTAAATAACCGCTTAAATCGGAAATAAACACACCTGACGCTATCTCCTGAGAGCGCGAGTCTCCAGTCGCAACAAAAAGGCCGCAACAACGCGGTCTTTTTTATAACAATAAACAGGGTAAACACCGCTGGAGGAAACAATGGCGAAGCTTATCGTCGCAGATGATCATCCGCTGTTTCGCAATGCACTGATTAATGCCATTAGCAGCACCTTTGCCACTAAAGCAACAATTGAAACCGATAGTTTTGACAGTACCTGTGCTGCGCTGGAACAACATCCTGACGCCGACTTGTTACTGCTCGATCTACATATGCCGGGTAACTGTGGTTTTCTCGGCCTGATTCAACTGCGGAAAAACTATCCCAGCCTACCAATAGTGGTGATTTCCGCCAGTGAAGATCTTGATGTGATTCGCCGTGTGATGGCTTTCGGTGCTTCCGCTTATGTGCCGAAATCAGCCAAGCCACAAGATATCAGTAATGCGCTGAATGCGGTGCTGGAGGGTGAGCTTTGGGTACCGGCCGAACTTAAAAAATATGTTTTGGATCAGCAAGATACAGAGCAGGATCTTGATCTGGCCGCCAAAGTTGCGCAGCTGACACAGCAACAATACAAGGTGCTGTACTATTTAACCGAAGGTTGGTTAAACAAGCAAATCGCATACGATCTTCATATCTCAGAAGCCACGGTTAAGGCGCATATTACGGCTATCTTCCGCAAACTGGGTTGCACTAATCGCACCCAGGTGGTGATCCAGGCACAGCGTCTAACATTGGAGCCACCGGTCGATCGCGCCCTGGCGCAGCAACACTAACGACTTCACACTCCACTAGCCAGCAGATTCACGCCGGAGCTCAGGCTCCGGCGCGTTTTAGCATTTTAAAGTGATTCAGCGTGGCACGCAGTGCACCGGGTTTTATCGGTTTGGATAGGAACATCAAGCCTTCTTCTTTTGCCAGACCGGCCAAATCTGCTTGCGGCGATGCTGAGACTAAAATCCCTGGTACCTTACCCCAATAAGCCTGGATCTGTCGGTATAGTTCTAAACCATTCACCTGCTGGCCTAACTGATAATCCAACAGCAGCACGTCCGGCGCCGGATGTATCGGCGCATAGACCAATAGCTCCTGTTCATCATAGAAACATTGCACTTCGCTGATTTGCCATTGTTCCAGCAATACCTTTAACGCGGCAAGATTTGCCGCGTCATCATCGACACAAATTACTTTTAAGCCAGGCAAGGGTCGCTGTTGCAATGACGCATTGACGATCACTTCCTGGCGGCTACTGCGCGCCATCAATGGCAAAGCAATGCTAAATACGGTGCCCTTGCCCGGCCAGGAGCGGACGCTGAGGCGATGCCCCAACAACTTCGCCATCCGATGCACCACGCCAAGCCCCAGGCCTACGCCTTGTTGGCCTTTGGCAGTCGCGTCAATCCGGTAAAAGTCTTCAAAGATCCGTTGTAAATCAGGCTCCGCGATACCCGGCCCGGTATCCCAGACTTGTACCACTAATTCGTTACCGCGCTTGCGACAACCGAGCAGAATACGCCCCTTAGTGGTGTATTTAATTGCGTTAGACAGCATATTCTGCAAGATACGCCGCAAGTAAGTGCCATCGGTACTCACCTGATAAGTACTGCTGCGTACGGTTAACGTCAGGCCTTTTTGACTGGCAATCAAGCGGTATTCTTCGGCCAGTTGTGCCAGCAGATCTTTTAACGCAACAGCTTGCACATTAGGTTGCAGTTTACCGTCATCCAGCTTAGCAATTTCCAGCAGTGTCGAAATCAGCTCTTCTGAAGCTTTTAGCGAATTGTCCAACTGATTCAGAATAGGTCCCTGCTGCTGGCGGTCCTGGATCCCAGCCAGTGCTGCGGTAAATAAGCGGGCAGCATTCAAAGGCTGTAAAATATCGTGGCTTGCCAGAGCTAGAAACCGGGTTTTTGACGCATTAGCCGCTTCGGCTTCGGCTTTGGCCTGCAGCAGCTGTTGTTCGGTCTCGCGGCGCCGCGCAACTTCTGCCAACAACTCATGGTTCATCTCAGAAATTGTTTGCGTCCGTTCCTGCACCCGATCTTCCAGATACTGCTTGGCCTCCGCCAGCCCCTGTACCGCTCGTACATGGTCAGAGATATCGGTAAAGCTGGTGACAAAGCCGCCGCCCGGGATCGGATTGCCGCGCATCTCCACTACCCGACCATCGGGCCTGACACGTTGAAACACATGGGCGGTACCGTTTTTCATATGTAAGATACGTTTCTCGACATGTTCATCCGGATCGCCCGGCCCACATAAACCGCGTTCCGCATTTAACCGCACGATATCGGCTACCGGCCGGCCGACCCGAATCATGCCCTCAGGGTAATTAAACATCTCCAGATAAGCCTTGTTCCAGGCCACCAGATTCAGATCACGGTCGACTACGCTGACGCCCTGACTTAAATGTTCCAGCGTAGAGAACAAAATTTTGCGCGAGAATTGAATCGCCTGGGTAGTATCATCAAACAGGGTTACGACATCTTCAAATGCCAGCTGCCGTCCCTCCAGCACCGCATTGACCATGGCTGAGGCTGACGAAGCGCCTATGACCCCGGCCAGCTCGCGCTCGACGTGCTCGACCAGGCCGACACTGGGTAGGTCATCCAACTGGATGTTTTGTTGTTGCTTGCGACCAAATTCAGCCAGGCACTCGCTGGCTCGCTGCGCGCCAACAAAGCGCTCCAGTAAAATTTTTAAATCGCTATTGTGAATGCGGATGCGCCTTGCCGGCGTGTCCTGATGGTTGATCGGTAGATTAGGCTTTACAAAGGCCACGGCTTGCAGCCGGTCTTGCAGATTGACATTGGTCAGTAAGGAGCACAGCACATAACACAGGGTGTTAAAACCTAACGACAACAGAACACCATGACTGAGTGAATCCAGTTGGATGCCAAACATCGAGGTTGGTAATAACCAGCCATAACCAAGCAAACCATGCTGCATAATGTCGCTGTTCAGTACCCCGGCATTGACCAATTGCGGTAGCATCAGCGTATAGAACCACAGCACCAAACCTACACTTAAGCCAGCATAGACGCCATAGGCATTGCCGCGGCGCCAATATAAGCCGCCAACCACCGCCGGCACCAGCTGAATGGTCAGGGCAAAGGCCAGTAAACCGGTTTCGGCCAGTTCGTAATTGCGGGCGAAGATACTGTAATACAGGTATGACAGGCCCATCACCACGATAATCATGGTGCGGCGTACCAGTAAAATCAGCAGGCTGTAATCGTGCGACATACCCTTTTGTTTGGTTGACTTTAACAAGCCCGGCATGACCACATCATTACTGATCATGGTCGACAGGGCTAAGGTCGCAATAATAATCATCGAGGTAGCAGCCGAGAAGCCGCCGATAAAGACGATAATACTGAGTGCATTCCATTCCATACTGGACGGAATTAACAACACAAAACTGTCGGCCTGTGCCAGGATCCCCGGAAATAATTGCATGCCGGCTACGGCAATCGGAATGACCACCAGCGTGACCAGCAATAAATAGCCGGAGAACCAGCGCCGGGCATGCCGTAAATGATGGTGCGAAACATTTTCGACAAAGGCGACATGAAATTGTCGCGGCAGTAAAAACACCGCCACCATTGCCAGTATGGTTTTGGTAATAAATTCTACCAGACCCGGCGTATCCAGTTTCTCTTGTTGCTTAATGGAATGCTCGGTAAAGGCACGGATCGCTGATTGATCGGTATCGAGAATAAACACATAAACTGCAATCGCCAGCGTGAGCAGTGCAAAGAGTTTCACTACCGATTCAAAGGCAATTGCCACCATCACGCCGCGGTTTTGTTCTGTTAAGTGCAGTTTGCGGGTACCAAATAAAATCGCGAAGAACGCCATCGCGACAGCACTTAACAAGGCACTGTCCTGATACCACACCACTTGGCTGTCATCAAAGACACCACCCAGTAATACCTGATAAGAGCCGGCGACCGCCTTTAACTGCAGTGAAATATAGGGTACAACAACAATTAAACAAATTACCGCGGCCAGCGTCGCAATGTTCCGCCTTTTGCCATAACGCGCTGAAATAAAGTCAGCAATAGAGGTAACGTTTTGCTTTTTCGAGACATACAGCAGCTTGAATAAAAACGGCTGGGCAAAAACAAACAGCAGGATCGGTCCAAGGTAGATTGCCATATAATCCCAGCCACGGGTTACGGCTGTACCAACGGCACCATAGTAGGTCCAGGATGTGCAGTACACCGCCAGCGCCAAACTGTAAATTAAGCCCCCATACTTTCGTATCAGACGATCGTCGGCATGGCGCTCGCCCCAGTTGGCAATCCAGAACAATCCACCGACGTACAGCAAGGCCAACAGGGCTACAGTCCAGACAGTCACACGTCTCTCCGTTATTATTTTTTAGCTAACTGTGGTTGTGCCCGGGCTAGCTGTCAATGCCAGGTGCCCTGCCTTCGACTAAAGTCGGGCTAGCGCCATGGCGAACTACTGCTAGATTAAGATTGCTCTATAAAAAATAAACTAAAGGAGACACAACTATGGCAGATCATAACATGAATGCCGCCGCTTATTGGAGCGCAAACCTGCGCCTCATAGTCATCAGCCTGGTGATCTGGGCTGTCGTATCTTACGGTTTTGGGATTTTACTGCGCCCAATGCTGGCCGGCATTAGTGTTGGCGGTACTGACTTAGGGTTCTGGTTTGCACAACAGGGTTCGATTCTCACCTTTATCGCCTTAATCTTCTTCTATGCCTGGAGAATGAATAAGCTGGATAAAGAATTCGGCTTAGACGAGGAGTAAGGCGCTTATGAGTCAATTTGCAATTAACTTAATCTTCGTTCTCGGGTCTTTTGCGATCTATATCGGCATCGCAATTTGGGCCCGTGCTGGCTCAACCAAAGAATTCTACGTTGCCGGCGGCGGCGTTAACCCGGTAATGAATGGTATGGCAACGGCCGCCGACTGGATGTCAGCGGCCTCGTTTATTTCAATGGCCGGCTTAATTGCTGCCGGTGGTTATGCCAACTCAACCTATCTGATGGGTTGGACCGGCGGCTACGTGCTACTGGCCATGTTACTGGCCCCGTACTTACGTAAATTTGGTAAGTTCACCGTGCCAGACTTTATCGGCGACCGCTTCTACAGCTCTGGCGCACGTTTAGTGGCCGTAGCCTGTTTAATCATCGCTTCAGTAACCTATGTAATCGGTCAGATGACCGGTGCTGGTGTGGCGTTCTCACGCTTCCTGGAAGTAGACAGTAATACGGGTCTGATGATTGCGGCGGTGGTGGTATTTGCCTACGCGGTATTGGGTGGTATGAAAGGTATCACTTACACTCAGGTTGCCCAGTACATCGTACTCATCATCGCCTACACTATTCCTGCAGTCTTTATTTCACTGCAATTAACCGGTAACTTCCTGCCACCGCTGGGTCTGTTTGATACTCACGTTGAATCAGGTGTGCCGTTACTGCAAAAACTGGATGAGATCGTGCGTGAGCTCGGCTTCCAGGATTACACCGCGGATGTATCCAACAAGCTGAACATGGTGTTATTCACGCTGTCACTGATGATTGGTACTGCCGGTTTACCACACGTTATTATCCGTTTCTTCACTGTACCTAAAGTAGCCGACGCCCGTTGGTCTGCTGGTTGGGCACTGGTGTTTATTGCCCTGCTGTATTTAACTGCACCTGCTGTGGCTTCTATGGCACGTCTGAATCTGTTAAATACTATCTATCCAGCGGGTCCTACTGCCGATGCGATTCAGTATGCTGAGCGCCCGGATTGGATTAAAAACTGGGAAAAAACCGGCTTAATCAAGTTTGAAGATAAGAACAATGACGGTCGGATCCAACATTACAATGATGCGCCAGCTTTTGCTGAAAAAGCCGCAGAACGTGGTTGGGCCGGTAATGAGCTGACAGTAAACAACGATATTCTGGTATTAGCTAACCCTGAAATTGCTAATCTGCCAGGTTGGGTACTGGGCTTAATTGCCGCCGGTGGTCTGGCAGCTGCACTGTCAACGGCAGCAGGTTTGTTGTTGGCCATTTCATCAGCTGTCAGCCATGACTTAATCAAAGGGTCGATTAATCCAAATATCAGTGAGAAAGGCGAACTGTTAGCCGCGCGGATCTCGATGGCGGTTGCTATCGTGGTCGCGACCTGGCTGGGTATGAACCCGCCCGGTTTCGCCGCCCAGGTAGTCGCACTGGCGTTTGGTATTGCAGCAGCCTCTATCTTCCCGGCACTGATGATGGGTATCTTCTCCAAGCGGATTAACAATGTCGGCGCTATCACCGGTATGCTGGCAGGCTTACTATCCACCGTTATCTATATCTTCCTGTACTTAGGCTGGTTCTTTATCCCAGGTACCGCGACTTTCGCGAATACCCCTGATAACTGGCTGTTTGGTATCTCGCCACTGTCTTTCGGTGCAGTTGGTGCGATGATCAACTTTGCTGTGGCCTTCGCGGTGTCTTCAGTGACTGCGGCTCCACCACAACGGGTACAGGATCTGGTTGAAAGCGTGCGTTACCCACGCGGCGCAGGAAAAGCTGTCGACCATTAACAGCAGGTGCAGAACAACAATAGTCGCTATCCGTTGTTGTTCTGCAGTACACTCGGGCTTTCAGTTGAAAGCCCGAATTTTTTAGGAAATCCATTATGTTGTGGGAATTTATTGCAACGATTTTTGCCGGTCTTGGCGCTGCAGGTATCGCACTGTTTATCCGTACCCTCAGCCGTAAAAAAGCCCCCCGCTGGTTAATACCGGTATTTGCCGGTGCCGGTATGCTCGGCTTTCAGATCCACAGCGAATATAGCTGGTTTGAACATCAAAGTAGTCGTTTACCCGAAGGTGTAGAAGTCGTCAGAACAGTACAGGAAACGGCACCGTGGCGCCCCTGGAGCTTCTGGTATCCGCAAACGCTGCGCTTTATTGCCGCAGATATCCAAAATGCTGCAGTGAATCAGCTTAACCCGGAGCTGATGTTGGTTGATCTGTATTTTTTCGAACGCCGGATGAGTGCCCGCCGGGTGCCGCAAGTCATCCATTGCACCGCCAATGCCAGAGCCGATTTTACTGAGGCGCTACAGATACCGGCGCCGGGCGATGCGTTAACTGAAGATTGGCGCCCGCTAGAGGCTGAAGATCCGTTACTCGCCTTGGTCTGTGCCAAGGCTAAAACTAAGTAAAACAGGTGCCCTGATGGAAGTCACTGAGGTTAGTAAGTTTTTAGCGCGCACCACGCCGTTTGATCAGCTCGACAGTGCGCAGTTAGCAGAACTGGCCTTGCAACTTAGCGTTTACTACTGCCAGGCTGGCGAAAATGTCGAAATTGCCCAAGAGCGGCTGCTGATTATTCGTACCGGAATTTTTGCTCTGTACAGCGATCAGCAACAGCTGCTCACCAAACTCGAAGAAGGCGATTTTTACGGTTATCAGTTGTTGTTAACCGGGCTGGCAGATAATGACCAGCTGATATGCGAAGAGGATGGCTTATTATTCTGGCTACCCGCTGATGCTTTCCATCAATTACGCTATCAATATAAAAATATTGATATTTTCTTTCAGCGCTTATTTGGCCGTCGCTTACACCAGTATAAAGAACAACAAAGCTCCCGCTTTACCTTAAAAGTGTCCGATATCGTGCAAGCCCGTAAAGTTTCGATTAGTGGCGAGCACAGCGTGCAGCAAGCCGCACAACTGATGACAGAAAAGCGGGTGTCGTCATTATTAGTCGAGCAGGACGAGCGCCTCACCGGCATTCTGACTGACCGTGATTTACGCACCCGGGTCCTGGCAGCTAATTTACCGGCGACCACACCAGTGCAACAAGTGATGACGCCAAAGCCACATACTATCGATAAACACGCTTATCTGTTCGAAGCAGTACAGTTAATGAGCCGCTTTAATATTCATCACCTGCCGGTGCTGGAGCAAGGTTTAAGCTTCAGTATGATTACCGCGACCGACATTATTCGCTCGCAGCAGGATCACCCGGTTTACCTGATTGGCGAAATCCACCGTCAGCCCAGTATTGATGGCCTGGAGCAGTGTGCCCTGCAGATTAATAATCTGGCCCTGGTAATGGGCAAACAACAGGTACCGGCGCATGAGGCGGGCCATATTATTACTACCATTACCGATGCTCTGACCCAACGCTTAATTAAGCTGGCACAACAAGAGCTGGGCCCTGCCCCTTGCGTCTTTAGCTGGCTATGTTTTGGCTCCCAGGCACGAATGGATCAAAGCATTAATGCTGATCAGGATAATGCCTTATTATTGGAGAAAGAACCGACCGGCGAGATCGGTGAGTATTTTGCCCGTCTGGCTGATTTCGTTTGTCAGGGCCTGGCCCGCTGCGGTATTAAACTCTGTCCGGGTAATATTATGGCCAGCAATCCCGAGCTTAGAATGAGTCTGAAAGGCTGGTCCGGTAAATTTGCCAAATGGATCTCCTCACCAACGCCGGATGCGATCTTAAAAGCCAGCATCTTTTTTGATATGCGGGTAGTTGAAGGCTCAAAGGGGCTGTTTAACGCCTTACAACAGGACATTCTGGCCCGCACTAACCATGCGTTGTTCTTGATGCAACTGACCCAAACATCGCTGCAACGTACGGCACCACTGAGTTTTTTACGTAACTTTATTCTGGAACATGATGGTAAACAGAAAAAAGGTCTGGATCTGAAAAAGCGCGGTATCAGCCTGATTACCGATATCGTGCGGGTGTATGCGCTGGCAAATGGTATAACCGAAGTGAATACCCGGCAACGCTTGCAACAACTGGCAGCGATCGGCGTGATTGATAGTAAAGAAAGCCAGAACCTGTCTGATGCTTTTGATGTGTTGGCACAGTTACGCTGGGATAAACACCTGCATGATATTGCTCAGGGGCATGATGCCAGTAACTTGCTTGATCCGGCGGTATTATCTGGTTTACAACGCCATCAACTAAAAGATAGCTTTGCAGTAATTAACAATGCGCAATCCTCAGTAAAACACCGCTTCTGTAAAGAGATGTAATATGCTTGGCTGGTTAATAAAAAAATCACCGTTGTATGAGCAGGTTAAACAGTTTAATGCTGTTGCCTTACCAGCACTAACCACCCCGGCGCGTCAGTGTAACTATTTGGCGATTGATCTGGAAATGACCGGCCTGCATGCCCGCCAGGACCATATTGTCAGTATTGGCTGGGTTCCTATCGTTAAACAGCAGATTGAGCTAAGCCAGGCTAAACATTTTTTAATTAAACCTCCGGTCAGCGTCGGTCAAAGTGCGGTTTATCATGGTGTACATGATAAAGATCTGAAAAATGCCAGTGAGTTAAGCGACGTATTACAGCAATTACTGACCGATTATCCCGGCTATCTGTTTTTGGCGCACCACTGCCGGCTGGATCGGGCATTCTTGCAGCTGGCTTTTCAACGACAGTATGGTAAGGCGCCGCGGATGCAGTTTATTGATACCCTGAATATCGAATGGCACCGCATGCAGAAGCAAGGCACCGTAATGAAGAAAGACGCACTCAGGCTACCACAGTGTCTGCAGCGCTATAACTTGCCGGTTAGTGCCCAGCATCATGCACTGGAAGATGCCTATAGTTGCGCCCTGCTATACCTAACGCAACTAAAGAAGAGTCACCCGGATATTACGCTGGGCGATATTCTGCAACAAAGCAGCTGATTAGCCCGCTGCAGTCGGCCGCAACTTTAACTGCAAGCCTTTTAACACGTTACGCAGCACCTGTGCCTGGCATTGCCGGTAATGAGGGTGATCAGGTTTACGGAAAAAGGCACTGAGTTCTGAGCGACCTAAGCGGAAGTTAGCCAGTTGCAGCAATTCCAGAAAGTCATCATCACGCAGATTAAAAGCAATTTTTAACTTACGCAGGATCAGGTTGTTATTCAAGCGACTCTCTGCCACCGGCTGCTCGCCTTCACGCATCCCCCTTTTACTGGTAATCAGGCCATTCAGAAACTGCGCCAGTTCGATATCGAGTAAGGCAACAAACTCCGGCTCTTCCTCTTTTGCCAGCCAGCCGATAATTTGCTCTTTACTGGCCACCAGACCGCCCAAGGCAAAGGTCGCTGCCAGATTGCTGTTATTGATGTTCAAAATAAAGCGTAAACGACGCAAAATATCGTTGTTAGTCATAGTATCAGTCCGGGTCGGATTTGCCAGCTAAGCGGCAGCATTGCGAATGAAGTAAAAAAGGCGCTAACGCGCCTTTTTTTAACCTGCCATTACTTGGCGCGGCTACGGTACTCGTCAGTACGGGTATCGATTTCAATTTTGTCACCTTCTTCAACGAAGGCTGGAACCATCAATTCAAAACCGGTTTCAATTTTGGCTGGCTTCATCACTTTACCAGAGGTATCGCCACGGGCGGCTGGTTCAGTGTAAGTCACAGTGCGTACCACTACTGTTGGCAGGTCAACCGAGATTGGACGCTCGCCGTAGAACACGACTGAACACTCCATACCATCAACCAGATACTTCAGCGCTTCGCCCATGTATTCGGCTTCAATTTCGTACTGGTTGTACTCAGCGTCCATAAACACATACATTGGATCAGCGAAGTAGGAATAGGTAACTTCTTTAGTTTCCAGCATAACTTGCTCGAACTTGTCATCGGCACGGTAAACTGTTTCCATGCCCTGACCGTTCAGCAGGTTCTTTAACTTCATTTTTACCACAGCAGCGTTACGGCCTGATTTGTTAAATTCGGCTTTTAAAACCACCATGGCTTCGCTACCTACCATAATAACCTGGCCGGCGCGGACTTCTTGAGCTGTCTTCATCATAATTGAAAGATCTTCTGGTTAGGAAAAATTGCGTGGCATTATAATTTTTTTTTCAACAAAACGCACGAGGTTAGTCGCAAGATCGCCATTAGCAATTAACTGCTGGCGCCACTCGTGATTTTTTTGCTTAATTTCATCAAGTTGACTTTCGAATTGCTGCCAACTGTCAATTAGCGGTTGTTCGGTATTCCATTGCAACCAAAAATCCCAGAGTGCAGCCGCCAGGCTCCCGGGCCAGTTGGCAGTATAACGCTTAAAAAACGCCGCTAACTTATCCAGATGTGCCTGCTCATCCTGGCGGTAGATTTGCCAGATAAAGGGTTTTGCCGCCCACTGGGCACGGATAATCGAATCCTCACCACGCACAAAGTTAATATCACAGGCGGCCAGCAACTTGTCATACTCAGGTTGCGGTAAAAACGGCAGAATACAAAGCGTTAATTGCCCTTGCCGCCAGGGCTGCCCTGGCTTCAGCCCGGCGCAAATTGCCATCGCCTGCTCTGCCAGTTGCCCGACCGGGATCAGACAGAGTGTCGTGCTGCCAGCTTGCTGCCAACGCTGAAACAGCGTGCCAAGTTGCTGCTGGCCATAGGCGAATAAGGATATACGCCGCGAATACTGCAGGGCGTCGTCAAGCTTTAGCTGCTGCCAAAACTGCTGTTGTGCCTGTCTATCCTGTGCAAACTGATCCAGTGTCCGCACCAGAGCCTGCTCACACAGCAAACCGCCGGTTTTAGCGGTAAAGCCCGGAAAAAAAAAGTACTTATCCAGAGGTAACTGTGGCTGCGGTGAGCCCAGGGTATGGCAATCTTCGACCCAGCTTTCTGCCGACAAATATTCGAGATTCAGCCACAGCGGTTTTAGCCTTTGCGCCGCCATCTGCTGCTGGTAAGCAAAAGGAATGGTGCAGGCCAGTGCTTCGATAATGACATTGGCCGGCTGCTGTTGCTGCCAGTCGATATCACTATGCCAGTGCCGGACATCGACACCGGACAACTGTTGTTGCTCTGCCTGACAATTAACCTCCGGACACAGCCGCTGAAAACTTGTCAGATCGTCAACCCATAAGGTCACCGTTAACCGAAATTCGGCCACCAGTTGCCGGCTTAAGCGCCAACAAATCCCGATATCACCGAAATTATCAACCACACTACAAAAGATTTCCCAGCGCGGGGCCGGTAACTGAGCGGATAACATAATCACAACCTAAAAAAACAGTTGCCGGATTATAGCGGACAGGGTTTTTAAAAACAGAAAAAACCAAACCAGTAAGATTGCAGTGAGTATGAGCGCCATTAGCCATTGCACCAGCGCCGTTAACCAGCGCCGCCAGCGACTGACATCCCCGCGCGGCAGCTTTGAAAATAACTGCACCATTAATAACAGGCAACCGCAGAGTAAGGCGGTTACTAACAAGGGTAATAAATAAGCCCCCTGCTCTGCACCGGTAAATAATACCGCCACAAAAGCCAGGCCGGCGCCCAATGCCGCTAGCAATAACAGGCTGCGCCAAGGGTAAAGTCGCCGCGCAAAACGGCGGTAAATGCCTAACAACGCTGCGCCTCCGCTTGCAACAACGCCCTGGGATATAACGGTAAAATACCGGATACCCCCAACATATCACCCACCACCCAAATCTGTTCAAAGGGGTGTTGCTGGGGTAAGTGCAATTTGTTGCAGTGCGCCAGCATATCCTCGCGCCGCCACAGGGGGTTAGCGTTACGGATCACCAACCAGACTTTCTCACTTTCGTAATATTTTTGCGCCTTATTACAAATAATCCGGTTTAAGGCTTCCAGCATGCGCTGTTCGACCGGTAAGCGCAGCAGTGCCAGTAACTCCTGGTGTGTTTGCTGACTCAGTTCGCGCCCAAGTATATGCATGGCTTCGGCTTCGCTACCATATAAATGAGCAATCTCCAGATCCAGCCGCTGATTGTCATAGTAACAGGACACATCCGGACGCCGCGGTTCATTGTGCCAGATATGCCGCATCTTAACGCCAAAACGCTGCTCATAATGCCGCATAAAAATGCGTGCTGCTTCATGTTCCAAACTGATTTTTTCAGCTGCTGCATTCATCAGTTAAGCGCCCACATCGTCTAGTTTGCCGCGCTAAAATAATAGCGCCAAAGCTCCAGTATCACAGGAAAAACAGACAGTAACAAAATCAAACCCATCAGTATGTTAAAAATCCGCTGTGCGATCGGGTTATTCAGAACCTTGCGCAAACCCGCACCAAATAGCAACCACACGCCGACACAAGGAAAAGCCACTAACAAAAAGGCCAACGTAATCATCACTACCTGCCACCAGTACACCCCTGTTACCGTGGTAAAGGCCGCTACCGCCCCGGAAGCCATAACCCAGGCTTTCCCATTCACCCACTGAAACGCTGCGGCTTGCCAAAAGCTAAAAGGCTTACTTTTACCGGTAGCGATGGTCTCCGGCCGGGCGCTGGCGATCCGCCAGGCCAGATAAATGAGATAGACGGTGCCAACCACTTTGATTAATTGATGTAAATGCGGGTAGCGTTCAAACACCAGACCAAAGCCTAGACCGACCAGCAGCACCATCAGCGGGAAGCCCAGACAAATACCCAACCAATGTGGCAAACTGGCTTTAACACCATAGTTCACACCAGAGGACATCATCATAATGTTATTCGGTCCCGGCGTAATCGTGGTCGAAAAAGCAAAGAATAAAACGGCTAAAAAAATTTCCATCACGTCATCCGCTAAAGAATTCACCCAAAGTTAAGCCAATTTAGCTACAGTTAGCACAGCATGTTGACCAATTTAGCAGGGCGTGTTGACGTTTGCTGCTTGTTTTTGCAGCCGTTTGGCTGGTGTTTATACAAGGCAGAGCTTGTGATGTGTAGTTATTCTACATGAACAAGCGATAACGCAGTAGAAACGCCAGCCAAACGCTGCCCGAAGGGTTCGCGCTGGCGGCGCTTTGCTCTTTGGCACTCGTCACTTATTTAGAATAACTAAACTGCGCTCCTCGTTTCGCGATCAAAGCGCCGCCAGTGCGAACAAAATCTAAGCAGCAAACGTCAACACGCCCTAGCTGCCTAAAGTTAACTGCTTTTAATGCCACAACACAACAGGAGAATGTGATGAATAAGATAATCGGACTGGCTTTACTGGTGGCAGGTGCCATCCTACTGTACTTTGGCTATACCGAGTACAACTCTACCGCGTCACAGGTAACCGAAATGGTTACTGGCAACCCCACTGATAATGCCATTTGGTTTTTAGTAGGTGGTGCTATTGCCGCCATTATCGGGGTTGGCATGCTGTTAAAGAAATAACAGTTGCCAAAATAGCTATTGATAAAACAACAGAGGTAGCGGCAGGCCTGCGCCTGCCGCCTTTAACGCAGCTTACTCTTCGTCTTTACCCCAGCTATCACGCAAGCCGACGGTGCGGTTAAATACCAGCTTAGTTGGCTGTGAGTCCTTGTTATCGGCGCAGTAATAGCCCTCGCGCTCAAACTGATAAGCTTTTTCCGCTACGGCGGTTTGCAGCGAGGGTTCGGCAAAGCCGTGCTTCACAACCAGTGAGTTAGGATTTACCGTGCTGATAAAGTCATCTTCAGCCGCCGGATTGGGTACGCTGAACAGACGGTCATACACCCGGAACTCGGCTGGCAGCGCCTGACTTTGTTCAACCCAATGGATCACGCCACGAACCTTACGACCATCAGCCGGGTTTTCCCCCAGGGTTTCCGGCAAATAAGTACAGTTCAGCGCGACCACCTCGCCCTGCTCGTTTTTAATCACTTCATCGGCATGGATCACATAAGCATTACGCAGCCGCACATCGCCACCTAACACCAGCCGCTTATACTTTTTGTTGGCTTCTTCCCGGAAGTCAGCACGGTCAATATAGAGCTCACGGCCAAATGGCAGTTTACGCTCACCCATATCTTCTTTTGGATGGTTTGGCGCAGTTAACCACTCCAGCTTGTCGGCCGGATAGTTGGTAATAGTCACCTTGATTGGATCGAGTACAGCCATGGCCCGCGGTGCTGTCGCATCCAGATCTTCCCGGATACAGGCTTCCAGCGCGCTCATCTCAATGACGTTATCTTGTTTGGTAATACCAATGCGCTTGGCAAATTCACGGATCGCGGATGGCGTATAGCCACGACGACGTAAACCGGCAATGGTCGGCATCCGCGGATCATCCCAGCCACTGACCAGCTGTTGCTCAACCAGAGTTTGCAGCTTACGCTTACTCATCACCGCAAATTCCAGATTCAAGCGCGAAAATTCGATTTGCTGCGGGTGACAAGGAATGGTGATGTTATCCAGGATCCAGTCATAAAGACGGCGGTTATCCTGGAACTCCAGCGTACACAGCGAGTGCGTAATACCTTCCAGCGCGTCCGAAATACAATGCGTAAAATCGTACATCGGGTAAATGCACCAGTTATCACCGGTTTGATGGTGATGGGCAAATTTAATCCGGTAAATCACCGGGTCCCGCATACAGATAAAGCTGGAGGCCATATCAATTTTTGCGCGCAGGGAACATTCACCCTCTTTAAAACCACCGGCACGCATTTTTTCAAACAGCGCCAGATTCTCTGCCGGGCTGGTGTCGCGGTATGGGCTGGGTTTGCCAGGCTGGGTCAGATTACCGCGATACTCACGCATTTGCTCCGCATTCAGGAAGCAAACATAGGCCAGGCCTTTGTTGATCAGCTCAACCGCATAACCATACAGCTGCTCAAAATAATCAGAAGAGTAACGTACGGCACCTGACCACTGAAAGCCCAGCCAGTTCACGTCGCGCTGAATCGATTCCACAAACTCAACGTTTTCTTTTTCCGGGTTGGTGTCGTCAAAGCGCAGATTACACTGGCCCTGATAGTCTTCGGCAATGCCAAAGTTTAAACAAATCGATTTCGCATGACCGATATGCAAATAACCGTTTGGCTCGGGCGGAAAACGGGTTTGCACACTGTGATGTTTGCCACTGGCCAGATCGGCATCAATAATTTGCCGGATAAAGTTAGTTGGGCGATTCGCGACGTCCGACATAAACTGCATAATCCTATAAAACGAAGACGTAAATGATGCGGCATTATAGCAGCGAAAAGCCCGCTGGCTATATCTGGCTGCAATGCCTACTGAGATTTTCGCCCCACGGCTACCTGGCGGCCAACAAAGCGTCAACAGCGCCGATACAAGCCTCAAGCCGTTCATAATAATTAGCTGAACTGACCCGCAGGATCCGCTCCGCCGGGAAACCATACTGCTGATAAAGCGCCAGTAACTGCTCAAAGCTTTGTTGACGCACACCGGGATCGCCCAGTTCTCGCATACCATCCGCCACCCAGGGCACCGTTGGCTCCAGTGCGATAATCAAGTCATACTTGTTGGGGTCGATAAAGCTTTCGATACGGCTGGCCAACTGCCCCAGAAACACCTGACTAAAAAAGGCAGTGACCACCGCATCGGTATCAAAAAAACAGACTTTGTTGGCACTGCGCAGCGCCTGATAATCCTGCTCATACTGCAGGTGGGTAATACGGTTAAAATCTTCCAGGTTAAAGAGATCGCCATTACCGCCGACCACTTCTTCCTGATAATCCCGCCCCAGCTCTTCTGACCAGGAGGTGCAATACACCTTTGCCAGCTTACGGGTTAAGGTGGTTTTACCACAGGACTCCGGACCGGTTATCAACACCTTGCGGGCAAAAAATGGCCGCGCGGCACCAGCAATATAATCCCAGTGTAAATAGGGGTGGTTGCGGATCTCAGTGCCACTAATCGGCCACTGGGTGCGCTGTGGATCCAACACCTGATACTGAATATCCGGAAAATGCTGCTGATGACCAGTGCGGTAGCTTTCTTCACCACCAAAGATCAGCTGAAACGGCACCGGTACACTTTGCCGTAATAAGGCCGCATACTCGCCCCACCCTTGTGGAAAAGGCGGAATCTGTCCTTCCTGTTGTAACAGCACCTTAATACCCAACCCCTGCAGCTCCTGCGATAACCAGCGTTGGCGCAGTACGCCATCGATATAAGGAATACCGGCCTGGGCGCAGAGCTCACCATCTTCCTGCGGCCGTTCACTGATCACCACATAAAGTTCATCACAAAGCGCATGGGCGCGTAAAATGGCGGTCAGATGACCACGGTGTGGCGGTAAAAATTTACCCGGGAAAACCCCTACTCTGTTCACGCTGCTTTCGCTCCGCGATGCCAGCTGACGGCACCATATACTGAATTAATTAAAAAGGCGATCCACATTAATAAGGTGGGAACCGCATAAGGCGCTGAGTCGGGTGTGGTCAGCAAGACCAAACTCCAGGCAAAGATGGTCAGCACATTGGTGGCTATCCAGAATGGCCACTGCGCCGCAAACATCCGGATCATTAATAATTGTGCGGTAATTTGCAGTACCACCGTGCTGGCATCCAGTAAGGGGCCGCTCAGGCCAAAACCCGTCAGCGTTTGCAGGCTCTCATAGACCGCAGAGTTGCGCTTTAGCGCGTCGCTGATAAAGCCATCCAGGCCGTTGAGCATTTGCGCCAAAGCGGTAACACCAACCCCTACAACGACCAACACCCATAGCCAATGCCAACCGAGACGCCGCACCCGGACCTGCCGGGTTTCACTGTGTAACTGATGGCGCCAGCTATAATAAATAAAGAATTGTGCCGGTAAAAAATAAAACCAATTTAATAACCAGTCACCATAATAGCCGGAGGTCCAGGCAATCAGGCCGTAACTGCTGGCACTGATTAGGCCCCAAATCCAGTTTGACAGTAAGCCTTTGGCCACCATCACGACGCAAAGCACACCACTGATTGCACTCAGCGGGCTGATCAGCCAGTTTAACGTGATTGACTGCCAACTCTGCCAGTCTGTTCCGCTGGCACTGAACCACAACGTCGTGAAAACAATAATACCCATAAAGCTGGCCAACCAGGCCCGCTCAAGCCGGGTTAGTCGCTGTAAGTCCTGAACGATAGGCGTCATGGTACTAAAATTAAAAATAGCCAAGCATACGACGCAATCCCGGTGCAGCATATTCGACAAGCTGCTTTTGCATCACGGGCAATTCATCAGGTAATTCGACTGTCGCTCCAGCCAGATTCTCGCGATAGGTGCCACTTTGCTTGCGATCTGAACCTAACTCGATACGCTGCCGCCAGTCTGCTGGTAACTTACCCTCAATCAATACCGGCTGCAGTAAGTCAGTGAAATAATGTTCTGCGGCCGGACTATCCAGGTTTTTCAGATGGGTAATGACATCCTCGTAACGCACCAGTTTCACGCCGGTACCCAGCCAGGCGATAGCATTATGGGTGTAGATTTCATTCAGTGTTGGTGCCTTTTGATAGATGCCAAAAATCATCATATTTAGCATTTCTTCGATTTTCACCCGCCCGCCTTTTAAATGATCCATCTGACCTTTAAAAGTATCTGACAGAAAGAACCGGGCCCGGGCAAGCACCCAATCGTAGGGATCACGCACGATCACATAATGTACCGCCGATTGTGTCGCCAGCGCAGAATCATCGGAAAACAATAAATGCCCCCAACTCAACATCGGTTGGCTAAGGCTAAAAGCCGGTAAACATTGTTTTAAGTTTGGGATCTGAACGAAGGCTTGATGGTATTGTTGTGCCACTGGTACAAACATCCGAAAAATATTGCGCAGCAAATGCGTGCCACATTTTGGTACTGAGTTTAGAAATACCGGCTGTTGTAATGGCGGTTGGCTGAACTGGCCATTGATATCATTTAATGTATCAGGTTTTGCTAAAACTGTTGGCATACAGACGAGATCCCATACACGAAAGACTTATTTTAAGCAGTAACTGCCTTGGGGTTAGCAACAAAAATGCCGACCGAAGTCGGCATTTTTTAACTTAACTTACAATCAGAAATTGTAAGACACATTCATAAACAGACGACGACCTAACCAGTCGTACTGACTATAGAATGCTGAAGTACCTAGCCGGGTTACACCACCGATAGCACTGACTTTTGGCGGCTCTTTATCAAACGCATTCGCCACACCAAAGGTCAGATCCAGGCCAGTGGTAGTAAACTCTTTGGTCACTGAGAAGGCATGATAAATCACGGCATCTGAGTGAAGTACCAGTTTCACCGTCTGGCCGCGGTAACTACCGGTATCACGATAGGTACCCACACCATAGCGCTCATAGTTTGATACCTCGCCAACATAACGCGCATTCCAATTAAAGGTCCAGTCTTCATAGGTTAAACCTACCATCAGGTTACCCACGTCTTTTGGACTACCGAACTCACCAGTACGGTCAATTGGATCACTGTTTGCGAACAGTTGACGTGATGCTTCCAATTGACGGGTATGTTGGTAAGTGGCAGAGAAGCGGCCAATAGGCGTATCAGTACCGTAGTTAACGGTAAAATCTAAACCCCGGTTAACCTGAGTCGCGATATTTAAATAACCACCCCTTACATCGGTAATCCGCAGATCGGTTGGATCCCGGTCAAACTGTGTACACAGCGGCTCCGTACTGAAAGTTTCTGAACTGTAACAGTTACCAACAATCTGACCTGCAGACAGGTTTGTTACTTCACCAGTGATAGTAATATCAAAATAGTCGACTGATGCACTAAAACGATGAGTATCAAACTCAGGTAACCAAACTAAACCGATAGTTTCAGATACTGAGGTTTCAGCTCCTAACTGACCAGCACCACCGCCAGTGGTGACCGTCGCAGTAATAGCGCCGCCGGCAAAGTCTGCCGGAATACCATCTGCAGCACAGTTGTTGGCAACGATTTCGCGTGTTGTGCCTGCAGCTAAACCATCGCCCCAGTTAATACAAGGGTCAATTGACCGCTGCGCAACAAAGCTGGTTTGGTTGTTAAGATATAATTCGAACAGTGCCGGTGAACGGAATGAGGTACCACGAGAGGCCCGCATCCGGAAACCATTCGCGATATTCCAATTTAGACCCGCTTTATAGGTACTGTCACTACCGTAAGAAGATACGTCGGTCCAGCGACCTGATAGTGTCAGATCCAGCGACTCCATTAATGGCAGGCTCTTAACCAGCGGCACCTGCAATTCAGCAAATACAGCACGGCTGTTATGTTCACCCGTGGTAATACCCGCTGAAGTCTGACCCCAGGCGTTGCCACGCAAGGTTTCAGGGCCAGGAACGTCATTAATAGAATCTTTCTGATATTGGAAACCGAAAGCAGAACCCAGTTGGCCAGCCGGTAATTCCATTAAATCACCAGAAATAAAGCCTTCTACAGATTGCTGTTTATAGACGGTATTACCGGTCTGTTCACCGAACAGGAAAGCCCGTACTTCTGGCGAGATATTACCGGCCAGGAACTGTGGATCTAACCAGGGCACATCGATACAAGGCACACCACGCACCGGCGTCACTTCACCGGCACAAGAACCTGAGCTAAAGTTGTACGGTGTAATAGCATCATCGTAAATTAACTTTGACTTGTAATCACCACTGCTATAGCTATTCTGGTAGGCTAAATCCCAGTACCAGTTACCAAAGTCCCCGTTCAGACCAACGACAAAGCGACGATAATCAACGGTAATCTTTTCACCGGAGTGATCAGTGATCGGTGTTGGGCTCAGCCACTGTGCGCCAGTCCAGCCTGCACTTAATGGATCACCCGCAAAGAAGTCTTCGTTGTACTTATAACTCCAGAACTGGCGATAACCATTAGTGGTTGTAGTACGACGGTTTAATAACACTTCACCATACAGGCTGGTATTATCGGTCAGCTCATAGTCGCCTTGCGCGTAGAGGGTCATCAGTTCATTTTTTGGAATCAGGGTTTCTAAGTCCTGGAACGGATGATCCGCATTGGTTACCGAATCTGATAAACGGTCATAGGCGACCGGGAACCAGCCCGGTGGAGTAACCATAAAGTCTGGATTATTTGGATCAGAAGCAAAACCCGGAATAAACTGCCCCAGGTTACCATCATAATCAAACTGCGCCTTAGCACCACCAGGTACGTTACCCCCATCGCCCTGATAATCGTAAATCCAGATATGACCCCACAATAAATCGTTACAGTGGTAATTGCCGGTTCTTGGATCGATCGGATCTGCGCGCTCACCTGTGTTAGCATCAAAGATATAGCGCTCAGCACAATTAAAGAAGCTGCGCTGGCCCTGGGCCAGTTCTTTCTGCATCTTATAGTCACCAACAACCCGGAATGAACCGCGGCCGAAGGTCTTACCATAGGTACCGTTTAACTGAAAGTTCTCACCGCCACTATCCATCGGTTGCGAGGTGTTAAAGTTCAGCGTACTCTCGTCACCTTTTTGGTGATGATGTTGATAACACCCGCTACTGCATCAGAACCATATAGAGATGAGGCGCCATCTTTCAGAATTTCAACCCGGTCAATAGCAGACAACGGTAATACGTTAGGATCAAAAGACGCTACCTGACCACGGGTACCAGCAGGGCCAGCACGACGACCGTTTAACAGCACTAAAGTACGGTTAGCACCTAAACCCCGTAATGAGATACTTTCAGAGCCAACACCACCTTCTGTTACAAAAGCAGTCGAGGCAGCGGCAGTGATCTGGTTCGAGCCCGCAGCGACAGTAGAATTACGCAGCAACTCGCCTAAATTATTAATACCCTGACTGGCAGCGACACTGGCATTAATAATTTCGATGGGTGTTGCCTGATCTAAGCCGTCGGTACGGATCCGACTGCCGATAACCTGAATACGCTCGGCTTTCTCTTCTGCTTGCTCGGTCTCAGTGTTCTGTTCTTGCGCTTGCAGTTGAAACATGGAGCCGGTCAAAATCACACCGACAGCCAGCGCCAGCGGATTTTTCCTGGATAATGGTAAAGGATTTTTCATAGAGAGTTCCCTGATATTTATTATTAAATGGCAACACGAAACTGAATCAGCGCTGAATTGCCTGATTTCATGTTAAAGCGCTGGGAACAAAAATCAACTAAAAATCAGGAATTGGCGAAAAAAAGAGCCTAAAATAACAAAACCTGCCAATGGCAGGTTTTGTTTGCATTACCGGACAGTAATAATTACCAGCCAGTCAGCTCTTTCAGGGCTTTACCGATATCGGCTAAGCTCTTCACGGTTTTTACACCGGCGTCTTCTAACGCAGCAAACTTCTCATCGGCAGTACCTTTACCACCAGAGATGATGGCGCCAGCGTGGCCCATGCGCTTACCAGCAGGTGCAGTGACACCGGCAATGTAAGATACTACAGGCTTAGTGACGTGGGCTTTGATATAAGCCGCGGCTTCTTCTTCAGCAGAACCACCGATTTCACCGATCATCACGATGGCTTCAGTTTGTGGATCTTCCTGGAATAACTTCAGGATATCGATAAAGTTAGAACCCGGGATTGGGTCGCCACCGATACCAACACAGGTAGACTGACCAAAACCGTAATCCGTGGTTTGCTTAACGGCTTCATAAGTCAGGGTGCCTGAACGTGACACGATACCGACTTTACCTGGCTTGTGAATGTGGCCTGGCATAATACCAATCTTACATTCACCCGGTGTGATGACGCCCGGGCAGTTCGGGCCGATTAAGCGTACGCCTAATTCGTCACATTTTACTTTGGCATCCAGCATATCTAACGTCGGGATACCTTCAGTGATACAGACGATCAGTTTGATACCGGCGTTAGCTGCTTCCAGGATGGAATCCTTACAGAATGGTGCTGGTACATAGATCACAGAAGCTTCGGCGCCAGTGGCATCAACCGCTTCTTTTACCGTGTTAAACACTGGCAGACCTAAATGCGTTTGACCGCCTTTACCTGGCGTTACACCGCCAACCATCTTAGTACCGTAAGCAATAGCTTGCTCAGAGTGGAAAGTACCCTGGGCGCCAGTGAAACCCTGACAAATTACTTTGGTGTCTTTGTTAATTAAAACGCTCATTGCTTACCCCTTATGCCTTGGCCGCAGCTGCAACCACTTTCTGGGCAGCGCCAGTTAAGTCGGTATCAGCAATAATGTTCAGGCCACTTTCTGACAGTACTTTCGCACCCAGTTCAGCGTTGTTACCTTGTAACCGCACAACTACTGGTACCTTAACGCCGACTTCTTTTACGGCGCCGATCACACCTTCAGCGATCATGTCACAACGCACGATACCACCGAAGATATTGATAAATACTGCTTTAACGGCAGCATCAGACAGGATAATTTTGAATGCTTCTACAACGCGCTCTTTGGTCGCACCGCCGCCAACGTCGAGGAAGTTAGCTGGCTGGCCACCGTGTAATTTTACGATGTCCATGGTACCCATAGCTAAGCCGGCACCGTTAACCATACAACCGATATCACCACCTAAAGCCACATAGTTCAGTTCCCATGAAGCAGCATGCGCTTCACGTGGATCTTCCTGTGAAGGATCCTGCATCGCTTTTAAATCCGGGTGACGGTATAAGGCGTTACCATCGATTACCAGCTTGGCATCTAAACAGTGCAGATCGCCAGCAGGCGTGATAACCAGAGGGTTGACTTCTAACAGCGCCAGGTCTTTATCCTGGAACAGCTGAGCTAAACCTAAGAAGATTTTAACAAACTGGTTAACTTGCTTGCCTTCCAGGCCCAGTTTGAATGCCAGTTCACGGCCTTGGTATGGCTGAGCGCCAACCAGCGGGTCAACAGTGGCTTTTAAGATTTTTTCCGGGGTTTCGTGGGCAACTTTTTCAATTTCCACGCCACCTTCGGTAGAGGCCATAAACACGATACGGCGTGAAGAACGATCCACTACCGCACCTAAATACAGCTCTTTGGCGATATCAGTACAGGTTTCTACCAGAATACGGCTAACCGGCTGACCTTTTTCGTCTGTCTGGTAAGTTACCAGATTCTTACCCAGCCATTTTTCTGCGAAGGCGCGAATTTCGTCCTTGCTCTTGACCAGCTTAACGCCGCCCGCTTTACCGCGGCCACCAGCGTGAACCTGAGCCTTAACAACAAACATATCGCCGCCGATCTGATCGGCTGCGGCTACTGCTTCTTCTACAGTGGCTGCAGCGATGCCTTTAGATACAGGCAAACCATATTGGGCAAACAGTTGCTTACCCTGATACTCGTGCAAATTCATGGCTATTTTCCGTTCATTTGTGATTGAAAGCTACAGCAACTGCAGCCCGTCTTGTTAGTCGGCGCGAATTATACAGCCAACCTGCTTTAATTAAAAATGCTGTGGTTAGCACCACAGCATTTTATCCGCTCTTACCGCTTAGATATCCAGCAGAATACGGGTTGGGTCTTCCAGTAACTCTTTAATGGTTACCAGGAAACCTACAGACTCTTTACCATCGATGATACGGTGGTCGTAAGACAGCGCCAGATACATCATTGGCAGAATTTCCATCTTACCGTCGACTACCATCACGCGGTCCTGGATCTTGTGCATCCCCAGAATCGCTGACTGTGGTGGGTTGATAATTGGGGTAGACATCAGAGAGCCGAATACGCCACCGTTAGTAATGGTGAAGTTACCACCCATCAGATCGTCCATCGCCAGTTTGCCATCACGGCCTTTGATAGCCAGATCTTTAATGGCTTTTTCGATTTCGGCCAGGTTCATCTTGTCACAGTCACGCAGTACTGGCGTGACCAGACCACGAGGCGTAGATACCGCGATGCTGACATCGAAGTAGTTGTGATAAACAATATCATCACCATCGATCGCCGCATTCACTTCCGGGAAGCGTTTCAGCGCTTCGGTCACGGCTTTAACATAGAACGACATAAAACCTAAACGGATACCGTGACGCTTTTCAAATACGTCCTGGTACTGCTTACGCAGATCCATAATCGGCTTCATGTTCACTTCATTGAAGGTAGTTAACATGGCGGTAGAGTTTTTCGCTTCCAGTAAGCGATTGGCGATGGTCTTGCGCAGACGGGTCATCGGTACGCGTTTCTGGCTACGATCACCGGCAGCAACCACTGGTGCAGCAGCGGCAGGCGCGGCGGCTTTAGCAGGTGCGGCGGCTAGGAATTTCTCAACGTCTTCTTTGGTAACGCGGCCGTTTTTGCCGGTGCCTTTGATTTTGCTGGCATCCAGACCTTTTTCGGCAATTAAACGACGCACTGACGGGCTTAACGCATCATCACTGTCATCGCTGGCAGCTGGCGCAGCGGCGGCTGGTGCAGCCTCTGCTTTTGGTGCTTCTGCTTTCGCAGCTGGCGCACCACCGGCAGACATCTTACCGATGACTTGCTCAGCCGTTACAGTGGCGCCAACATCATGCAGGATCTCGCCCATCACGCCATCGGCCTGAGCGACGACTTCCAGCACAACTTTGTCCGTTTCGATATCGACTAATACCTGATCACGGCTTACGGCTTCACCGGTTTTTACGTGCCAGGTGGCGATAGTTGCATCTGCAACAGATTCCGGTAATACGGGTACTTTAATTTCCACTTTTTCACCTTTAACGGTTGGTCTTATCAGTTATAACAGCCCGCCACAGCGGGCTGCAAAGCGTTTTATTTCAGGGTCAGAGCGTCATTTACCAGCGCTTGCTGCTGCTTGTTGTGTACCGACAGGTAACCAACAGCCGGTGAAGACGAGGCTTCACGACCGGCATACGTCAGCTTAGCGCCTTGCGGAATAGCGGCCCAGAAGTGATGCTGACTGCAGTACCAGGCGCCCTGGTTTTGTGGCTCTTCCTGACACCAGACGAAATCAGTCACATGCTGATAGGCTGCCAGTGCTTGCGCCATTTCCTGATGCGGGAATGGATACAGTTGCTCAACCCGGATAATTGCCACGTCTTTCTGCTCGCGCTTACGCCGCTCTTCCAGCAGTTCGTAGTACACCTTACCGCTACAGAACACCACGCGTTTCACATCGGCCGGGTTCAGCTCATCAATCTCACCAATCACGTTATGGTAGACGCCTGACGCCAGCTCTTCCAGCGTAGAGGTTGCCAGTGGGTGACGCAGTAACGATTTTGGCGACATCACGATCAGTGGCCTGCGCATTGGCCGCACCATCTGCCGACGCAGCATATTAAATACCTGAGCCGGTGTGGTTGGCACACAAACTTGCATATTGTGGTCGGCACACAGTTGCAGGAAACGCTCTAACCGGGCTGAAGAGTGCTCCGGGCCCTGACCTTCATAACCGTGTGGTAATAACAGCGTTAAACCACAGAGACGGCCCCACTTCTGCTCGCCTGAGCTTAAGAACTGGTCAATGACCACCTGGGCACCGTTGGCGAAGTCACCAAACTGACCTTCCCAGATCACCATGGCGCGAGGTTCTGCCGTGGCATAACCATATTCAAAGGCTAATACCGCTTCTTCAGACAGTGCTGAGTCGAAGACCTGAAACACGCCTTGCTTTTCATCAATATGTTCAAGCGGTGTGTAGGTGCTGCCATCGGTTTGACTGTGCAGTACCGCATGGCGATGGAAGAAAGTACCGCGGCCAGAGTCCTGACCGACAATCCGGATCCGGCTACCTTCAGCAACAGTGGCTGCATAGGCCAGAATTTCGGCAAAGCCCCAGTCGATTTTCTTCTCACCTTTCAGCATTAACGCGCGGTCTTCATAGACGCGACCGACCTGCCGTTGCAGGGCATGCGTTGACGGCACCTGAATCGCTTTTTCACCCAATGCGACCAGTTTATCCACTGCTACGCTGGCGTCATAAGGACTATCCCAATCTTTATTCAGGTATGGCGTCCAATCTACAGAAGTGGGTGCCATTGGCCGTAATTCTTCAACCACGCAATCGCCTTGATCCAATGCATCGCGGTAACCATCGATCAGCGCTTTCACTTCTTCAGCTGTGACCACACCTTCTAACTGCAGTTTCTCAGCATAGATTTCACGTGGCGTTGGATGCTTTTTAATCTTCTGATACATCAGCGGCTGGGTCGCGTTCGGCTCATCCGCTTCGTTGTGGCCATTACGACGGTAACACACCAGATCAATCACCACATCACGCTTAAAGGTGTTGCGGTAATCAACAGCCAGTTGCGCCACCAGTACCACGGCTTCCGGATCATCACCATTAACGTGGAAAATTGGTGCCTGTACCATCTTAGCGATATCGGTACAGTACGGTGTAGAACGTGTGTCTTCCGGGTTCGAGGTGGTAAAACCAACCTGGTTGTTAATCACGATGCGGACGGTGCCGCCCACTTTAAAAGCACGGGTTTGCGACAGGTTAAAGGTTTCAGCTACCACACCCTGACCGGCAAACGCAGAGTCACCGTGAATAGTAATTGGCAGAGCCAAGGAGCCATCAGTGCAACCACGACGGTCTAAGCGGGCACGCACTGAACCCAGCACGACCGGGTTAACAATTTCCAGGTGCGACGGGTTAAACGCAAGAGCTAAATGAACGATACCGCCTTTGGTTTCAAAGTCAGACGAGAAACCCATATGGTATTTCACGTCACCGGCACCCACCACTTCGTATTTACCGGCGAACTCGTCAAATAGTTTCGACGGGTTTTTACCCAGTACGTTAATCAGCGTATTTAAGCGGCCACGGTGTGCCATACCAATAACAGAGTCCTGTGCACCCTGCTCACCGGCACGGTGGATCATCGCTTTGAGCATCGGGATCATGGCATCGCCACCTTCCAGACCAAAGCGCTTGGCACCCGGGAATTTCGAACCTAAATATTTTTCCAGGCCATCAGCAGCGACCAGACCTTTTAAAATCTGTAGTTTAGTGGCTTTATCAAAACGTGGTTGTGACTGAATGCTTTCCAGACGTTGCTGGATCCAGCGTTTCTCGTCAGTCGATACGATATGCATATACTCAGCACCAATAGAACCGCAGTAAGTGCGCTCCAGGGCTTTATGCAAATCGCCTAATTTCATCGTTTCCTGACCGGCAGCGAATGATCCAACATGGAACTCGGTATCGTAATCAGCTTCAGACAAGTCATGGAATGACAACTCCAGATCACGTACCCGCGGCTGTTTCCACAGGTTTAACGGGTCAAGATTGGCATGCTGGTGACCACGGAAGCGGTAGGAGTTGATTAATTGCAGCACTTTAACCTGACGACTGTCGGCACCGCTGCCGCTGTTAACCACCACCACTTCACGGTGTTTGTTTTTAGCGAGTTCAGCGAACTGTTGCCGGACATCACTATGCCGGGTTTCGAGATCGACCCCATCGATTTTTGGTAACTTGGCGAAGAATTCGCGCCATTCGTCACCAACACTGGTGGGCTCTGCTAAGTAGGATTCATAGAGTTCATCCACATAGGCCATGTTACCACCGCCAAGATGTGAAGACTCTAACCACGCCTTCATTACACCTTCGTGCATTTAGTTTCCCTTATTTCTGAGCACCTGGAAAAAGTAGCAAAAAAACTGCCGTGCTGCATGCAGCGCGGACAGTTTCAGTTAAATACTAAAAAAGGGCGCATTACAGCGCCCGGTTTAACAACATCGATTTGATCTGTCCGATAGCTTTGGTCGGGTTCAGCCCTTTTGGACATACGTTGACACAGTTCATAATACCGTGGCAGCGGAACACGCTAAAAGCGTCATCTAAATCATTTAAGCGTTGTTCAGTTGCAGTATCGCGGCTGTCAGCCAGGAAGCGGTAAGCGTGCAGCAAACCAGCCGGGCCGATAAACTTATCCGGGTTCCACCAGAACGACGGACAAGAGGTTGAACAACAGGCACATAAAATACATTCGTACAGGCCGTCAAGTTTAGCACGTTCTTCCGGCGACTGCAGGAACTCACCGGCTGGTGGTAACTTGCTGTCGTTGATCAGGTAAGGTTTTACCTTCTCATACTGGGTATAGAACTGGCTCATATCAACCACCAGATCGCGGATTACCGGTAAACCCGGCAGTGGCCGCAGCACAATCTTACCACCTTTTAAACCAACAGCAGACAGTGGCGTGATACAGGCCAGACCGTTTTTGCCGTTCATGTTCAGACCGTCTGAACCGCAAACCCCTTCACGGCAGCTGCGACGGAACGACAAAGTGGGGTCCTGCTCTTTTAACTTTAACAGTGCATCCAGCACCATCATATCCCGGCCTTCCGGGTTATCCAGCGTGTAATCCTGCATGCGCGGCGCTTGGTCGACATCAGGGTTATAACGATAGATGGAAAATACTAACTTCTGCATCGTTGTGGCCCCTCTTAGTACTTACGTGCTTTTGGCGGGAAAGCTTCACGGAACTTCGGTTCCAGATTTACTTTACGCTTAAACATAGATTCAGTATCCGGTGTGTAAACGCTGTGGCATAACCAGTTTTCATCATCACGATCCGGGAAGTCGAAACGGGCATGGGCACCGCGGCTTTCGGTACGGAAGTTCGCCGCTACCGCTGTCGAATAAGCGGTTTCCATCAGGTTGTCCAGCTCTAAACATTCGATACGCTGGGTATTGAAGTCTGAGCTCTTGTCATCCAGACGGGCAAACTTCAGCCGCTCACGGATTTCTTTTAACTGTTGCAGACCTTCAGCCATGGCTTCACCTTCACGGAATACCGAGAAGTTCAGCTGCATGCAGTTTTGCAGGTCTTTCTTAATTTGTACCGGATCTTCACCCTGACCTGGTTTGCTGTCTTCCCAACGACGGGTGCGGGCTAAGGCGGCATCAATGTCGTCTTTGGAGGCGGCGCGGGCTTCAGCAGTTGCGGCCAGCGCTTCGCCCAGGTGTAAACCAGTAGCACGACCAAATACCACTAAGTCTAACAGCGAGTTGCCACCTAAGCGGTTAGCACCATGTACCGACACACAAGCGATCTCACCACAGGCGAATAAACCCGGAACTATAGCTTCTGAACCGTCAGCTTTTGGTGACACAACCTGACCGTGGACGTTAGTTGGGATACCACCCATCATATAGTGACAGGTTGGAATAACCGGAATTGGCTCTTTTACCGGATCAACGTGCGCAAAAGTACGTGACAATTCACAAATACCTGGCAGACGGCTTTCCAGCACTTCTTCACCTAAGTGATCCAGTTTCAGCTTGATGTGTACGCCCCAAGGGCCATCACAACCGCGACCTTCACGGATTTCGGTCATCATGGCGCGGGCTACCACGTCACGGCCGGCTAAATCTTTGGCGTTTGGTGCATAGCGCTCCATAAAGCGCTCGCCATCTTTATTCAGCAGATAACCACCTTCACCACGGCAACCTTCGGTTACCAAGGTACCGGCACCGGCAATACCGGTTGGGTGGAATTGCCACATTTCCATATCCTGCAGCGGCACGCCAGCACGAAGCGCCATACCAACACCGTCACCGGTATTAATGTGGGCGTTAGTGGTCGAAGCATAAATCCGGCCGGCACCGCCGGTCGCTAACACGGTCGCTTTGGCTTTGAAATAGACAATTTCGCCGGTCTCAATATCAATCGCCGTACAACCAACGATAGCGCCATCCTGGTTTTTCACCAGATCTAAGGCATACCACTCGGAGAACACCTGAGTGCGGTTCTTAACGTTTTGCTGATATAAAAGGTGCAACAAAGCATGACCGGTACGGTCAGCAGCAGCGGCAGTACGGGCAGCTTGCTCACCACCGAAATTCTTTGACTGACCACCGAAAGGACGCTGATAAACGCGGCCGTTTTCAAAACGTGAGAACGGTAAGCCCATGTTTTCCAGCTCGGTAATGGCTTCCGGGCCGGTTTTACACATGTATTCAATGGCGTCCTGGTCACCGATATAATCCGAACCCTTAACGGTATCGAACATGTGCCATTCCCAGTTATCTTCATGGGAGTTACCCAGTGCTACCGTGATACCGCCTTGGGCAGACACGGTGTGCGAACGGGTTGGAAACACTTTAGACAATAAGGCGCACGTTAAACCAGACTGGGTAATCTGCAGCGCCGCACGCATACCTGCACCACCGGCACCAATGACGATGGCATCAAATTCTCTTACTGGAATAGTCACTTAAGCACCCCACAACACAAATAAACCCACTGCCACATAACCGAAGGCAATCACATAAAGGACAAACTGCAATACGGCGCGCAGTCTGGCGCATTTCACGTAGTCAGTCAGTACCTGCCACAAACCAATACGGGTGTGGATGGCAATTGAGATCAGGGCGAGTAAAGTGAAGACTTTCATCAGTGTATTGGCAAATAACCCCTGCCATACTTCGAAAGTAACCTCTGGGGTAAAGAGGAAGAAACCTAAGATAAATAAGCTGTACAGTGCCAGTACAATAGCGGTGGCACGCAGCGAAACGTAATCCTGAACGCCGTCGCGTTTCAGGCTAGCCTGATTCAGAACCATACCCATACTCCTGCTAATACTGCTAATACAATCCACAAGCCGATTGTGATTTTGGCGCTCAGGTTACCGGAATCTAATTCCTCCCAATGGCCCATATCCATAATCAGATGGCGAACGCCACCCAGCAGGTGGTAGGTCAGTACAGTAATCGTACCCCAGGCGATAAATTTCGCTAAATGTGAATTTAGCAAGGACTTAACGTAGTCAAAACCCTCAGCACTTTGCAATGAAATCGCCCACGCCCAAATCACAAACAGCAGCGCGAAAAACATTGCAACACCGGTAACCCGGTGCAGGATGGAGGCTTTGGCAGTCGCAGGTAGAGAGATAGTCGATAAATCGAGATTTATTGGTCTTTGCTTTTTCACAGTTACTTGCCCATCGATGCCCGTGTAGAGCGTAGTTGTCATTATTGTCGCTGTAAAACCAGTGACATCCCAACGCCAATATACTCTTTATGCCCGAAGCTGGTTCAGCAAAAAAGCTGGTGTCAGGTGAACTGCTTTTACGCCGCCAATAGTATATATTTCATGAACCGCTATTACAATTTTTGTTTGGTTTTACACGGAAAATTCCGCAGGTGGAAATTTACATAAATCGTCACTGCGGGCAATACGACTAGAGTCGAATACTTATTCAACGATTAGTCTTTAGAATTGACTTTCAGGTGTGGTTTGCGAGTAGAATAGCCCAAACCCTAATATCCGATACTACAACAATAGGAGAAATCCAATGGCAGATAAAAAGGCCATCGTGCAGATTGATGGTAAGACCTTCGAGCTCCCCATCTATTCTGGTACGGCTGGCACTGACGTAATCGACGTACGTACTCTCGGGGCACAGGGCTACTTCACTTTCGACCCGGGCTTTATGGCTACCGGCTCCTGTGAATCGAAGATTACTTACATCGACGGCGACAACGGCGTACTGCTACACCGTGGTTATCCGATTGAGCAACTGGCTGATAAATCAAACTATTTGGAAACCTGCTACCTGTTGTTAGAAGGTGAACTGCCAAATAAAGCGCAGTACGAAGATTTTACGCACACCATCACCCGTCATACTATGGTGCATGAGAAAATCGCCGCTTTCTTTCAGGGTTTCCGTGTTGATGCGCACCCAATGGCGATGCTGTGTGGTGTGGTAGGCGCAATGTCATCTTTCTACCACTCGGACTTAGACATCAATGATCCGATGCAGCGCAAACGCAGTGCGCATCGTTTAATTGCCAAGCTACCGACCATCGCGGCGATGGCGTACAAGTACACTGTGGGGCAACCATTCGTTTATCCACGTAACGATCTGAGCTACTCAGAAAACTTCCTGCATATGATGTTTTCAGTGCCAGCCGAAGAGTACAAAGTCAGCCCGGTACTGGCCAAGGCCATGGACCGCATCTTTATGTTGCATGCTGACCACGAGCAAAACGCGTCAACCTCTACTGTACGTTTAGCCGGCTCATCAGGTGCTAACCCTTATGCTTGTATCGCTGCCGGTATCGCCTCACTGTGGGGCCCGGCGCACGGTGGCGCTAACGAGGCCTGCCTGAAGATGTTGCAGCAAATCGGTTCAGTTGAGCGGATCCCAGAGTTCGTCGCCCGTGCCAAAGATAAGAATGACTCTTTCCGCCTGATGGGCTTTGGTCATCGCGTCTACAAAAACTTTGACCCACGTGCCAAGGTGATGCGTGAAACCTGTCATGAAGTGCTGAAAGAACTAAACATTAAAGACCCATTGCTTGACGTCGCAATGGAGCTGGAGCGTATTGCCCTGTCTGATCCGTACTTCATCGAGAAGAAACTGTATCCAAACGTCGATTTCTACTCCGGTATTATCCTGAAAGCTATCGGTATTCCAACCAGCATGTTCACGGTAATTTTCGCCATGTCACGTACTGTCGGCTGGATTTCACATTGGGACGAAATGCTGTCTGATAAAGGCCACAAGATTGGCCGGCCACGTCAGCTCTACACCGGTTATAACGCCCGCGATTACGTTAGCAAGCGTTAAGTTAGTGCGGTTGTCCCCTCCTGTTAAAAGCGGCTGTTAAGGCCGCTTTTTCGTTTTTGCATTTTTATGCAACGCCAAGGCTGCTGAAATTGCAAAAAAACGGCATAATAATGCCCTTTTAAACTGTCGGACGCCCTTGAACATGGCTGCTTTTAACCCGCTGGAGTTTCGTCAGCATTTTCCGTTCTTTCAAAGCCAGCCAGACTGGATCTATCTCGATAATGCGGCAACCACCCATAAGCCGCAACAGGTTATCGCCGCCGAGTTGGCGTTCTATCAGCAAGCCAACAGTAATGTGCATCGGGGTGCGCATCAGCTCAGTCAACAAGCCACCGCCCTGTATGAAGATGCCAGAGAGACTGTTAAGTCTTTTCTGAATGCCCGCTACCGGGAAGAGATTATTTTTACCAGTGGTACCACAGCTGCGTTTAACCAGCTGGCCTTTGGTTTGATGCACAGCCTGTTAAAACCTGGCGATCGCATTTTGATCAGTACCCTTGAGCATCACGCTAATATCGTACCCTGGCAATTACACTGTCTAACACAGGGTGTCATTCTGGATGTAGTGCCTTTAGACTCACAGCTAATGCCAGATCTTGAGGCTTATCAGGCCTTACTGACTCTCAAACCCAAGGTCGTCAGCCTGACACAGGTTTCCAATGCGCTGGGGCATGTTCTGCCGCTTCAGCAAATGCTCAGTGCTGCCAAGGCTGCCGGCGCCATTACAATCGTCGATGGTGCTCAGGGCATAGCCTGGCAAGTACCTGATCTACAGCAGTATCCGGCAGATTTTTATTGTTTTTCCGGCCACAAACTCTATGGTCCTACCGGTATCGGCGTGCTCTACGGTAAAACAGCGTTGCTGGAACAACTTAAGCCATTATTAGGTGGTGGCGAAATGATCAGTGAAGTCAGTTTTCAACAAAGTAGTTTTGCTGCCCTGCCCGCCCGTTTAGAGGCTGGTACACCTAATATTGCCGGTGCGATCGGGCTGGCTACCGCCATTCGCTTTTTGCGTCAGTTTGACGCTAAGCTAATAAATCAGTATAAAGGCAAGCTATTACAACAATTTGCCGATGGGCTTGCTGCGATCCCTGGTTTACGATCACTGACTCAGGTGACGCAGAGTGCGGGTATTTTGAGCTTGCAACTGCTTAACGAACACCCGAATGATTTGGCGGTGTTGTTAAACGAGCAAAAAATCGCTGTACGGGCGGGTAGCCATTGCGCTATGCCATTATTTGCCAGTTTGCAGTTACCCGGCGCCGTACGTTTTGCTTTTGCGCCTTATAATCTGCCGACTGAGGTTGAGAAAACCCTAGAGGCTTTACAGGCAGCTACTGATATTCTGAGGTAAGGATGTTACAACAACTTATTGCCGATACCGCCAATGGCTTACAGCAGATCTGTCAGCATGAGTTGCCGTTACTGCAACAACCCGCGGATTGGCAAACTAAGTATCGTTTGTTGATGCAGTTAGGTAAAAAATTACCCGCCCTGCCAGAAAAAATGCGTCAACCCGAATACCTAGTACGCGGCTGTGAAAGCCGTGCCTGGTTGTTGCATTATCAGGACCCGGTAAGCGGTAAACATTTCTTTGTGCTGGACAGTGAAGCCCGTATTGTTAAAGGCTTACTCGCAATTATGCTCTGCTTTGTTAATGGTAAAACCAGCGCTGAACTAACCGATGTCGAGCTGAGCCGGCATTTTGATGCGCTGAATCTGCGGCCCTATCTCAGCCAATCACGCGGTAATGGTTTAAATCTGATGTTGCAACGGATCCAAACCGTTACCAGTGCGTGATTCAATCTCCGGCCTGACTTTTGCGACTGAGTTTAATCAGTAACCTTGATACCGCTGCCAGACCAAAACTGGCAGTAACCACGGTTGCCGCGCCAAAACCTCCTGCGCAATCCAGCCGCATTGCGCCACTGTTATCCGGCTTCTGCTGACAAACTGTGCCATCGGCAGCAGGATAGCGTAGTTGCTCGGTAGAAAACACGCAATCTACACCAAAACGACGCTTCGGATTACGGGTAAATTGATGGTCGCGCCGCAACATATTGCGTACTTTCGCTAACAGCGGATCATTAAAAGCCTGCGTCAGATCGGCGATTTGTATTTGTGTTGGGTCCAGCTGTCCGCCGGCGCCGCCGGTAGTGATTAACGGAATTTTACGCCGCTTACACCAGGCTATCAGTGCAGTTTTCGCCTTAACTGAATCAATAGCGTCTAACACGTAGTCGACTGGTTTCCCCCCCAACAACTCGGCCAGATTATCCGCCGCGATAAAGTCGGCTACCTGATGCACCACGCAGTCCGGATTAATCTGCCGGATCCGATCCGCCATTACCGCGACCTTATCCTGGCCAACAGTGCTGCTAAGTGCGTGTAATTGGCGATTAATATTACTGACACAAATATCATCCAAATCAATCAACGTCAGTTCACCAATACCGGAGCGGGCCAGCGCTTCAGCCGCCCAGCTACCAACCCCACCAATACCAATCACAACCACATGCGCCTGCTGAAAATGCAGCAAGGCTTTTTGACCATACAACCGGGCGATACCGGCAAAACGGGTTTGATAATCTGACATTACTGATCCTGCTCTGCATCAACCACAGCCAAAGCGGGTGCCGCTGGCCAGGGTAAACTAATCGGGTTCTGCCAAGCAGTTGGCAGCCCCATTTCGAATAACTGTTGAAAATACGCACCATGATCTGGCCAGCACTGATACTGATAATGCTGGCCAAATAAACTAAAACTCAGTGCACAGGCATGCAGATAGACTCGGTCAGCCGCGGCGCCGCCATACAGGCTGTCACCCAGGATCGGCGCGCCGACACTTTTCAATGCAACCCGAAGTTGGTGGGTTTTACCGGTATAAGGCCGTAGTAAAAAAGCCCGAAACGGCGCATCCTGATAGCCCTGACTGACAAAATAGGTAACAGCCGGAGCCGCACCGGCTTCAGCCAGACGCCAGGCTCCACGCCGTGCCGGTTGCATCGCACCTTTTACCCAGCCTTGTTTTTTCTGCGGTTTAGCCGCACTTAATGCCAGATAACATTTAGTGATCTGTCGACTGGCGAACAACTGAGTTAACGCCGCCGCTCCAGCTGGCTGCCGGGCAAGAATGAGCAAACCTGAAGTCACTTTATCCAGGCGATGCACAGCATAGAGTTTTTCAGCAAACTGGGCTTCCGCCAGCGCCACCAGTCCGGGGCCCTGCTCGGAGTGAAAACTGACGCCCGCGGCTTTATTTAACACCCAAAACTGCGGCGTTTCAGCGATAACAGAAAAGGCGTTAAGCATGGTGCTCGGCGTGGGCAATAGCGCGCGCTAAATCTTCCGGTGTATCAACACCCATCGCCGGAGGCACACAGGCATCAGCGACATGAATACTTTCCCCCTGCCACAACACCCTTAGCTGTTCCAGCGCCTCAATTTGCTCCAGCGTGGAAACCGGCCAGCTGACATAATCCTGAATAAAGCCGGCACGATAGGCGTAAATGCCAATGTGCCGCCGGTAATGTTGGCTTAGCGCTGACTGAAATGCCTGATCACGGTCAAACGGGATCGCGGCGCGGCTAAAATACAAGGCATAGCCCTGACGATCGGTCACGACCTTGACGATATTCGGGTTACCGATTTCTGCAGCGTCAGCAAGGGGGACTGCCAGCGTCGCCATCCGCGCTTTCTGTTGCGCAGCCAGGTTGCCGGCAACCTGGTCAATCAGTTGTGGCGGGATAAAAGGTTCATCGCCCTGCACATTAACCACCACCGTATCAGCAGCCAGACCCAGTGTCCTGACTACTTCAGCCAGCCGCTCGGTACCGGAATTATGGCTAGCCCGGGTGATACAAACTTCACCGCCAAAGGCTTCGACATGTTGACGGATCCGCTCATCATCGGTTGCGACTAAAACGCGCGCCGCGCTACTTTGCTGCGCCTGACGGTACACCCGCTCAATCATGGTTTTGCCGGCGATCTGTGCCAGCGGTTTGCCCGGTAAACGACTACTGGCGTAGCGTGCCGGAATGACCACTACGAACGCCATTTTTCACACTCTTCAGCAGATAACACCACCGCTTCATTGGCCAGCAACACCGGAATATTATTACTTAAGCGGTAGGCCAGACGGTCAAAGGTACAAAGCAGGCGCTGCCCCTCTTTGTCGTACTTTAGTTTACCTTTACAGACCGGGCAGGCCAGAATATCAGTCAGTGCCGGATTGAGTGCCATAACGACTCCGTAATTGTTGCAATAAGGTAGTTAGTCGTGTTGTCGCAGCCAAATCGGGATGCGCCACAACCGGTAAATAGTGCCAGTCGGCTTTGGCAAAGGCGCGGCATTTTACCGCATCTTTTTCGGTCATCAGTAATGGACCGGATAACATATTAAAATCGTCTGCCTGAAACGGATGGTGATCGGGCCAAAAATGACAATGCTTAATTTTAAAGCCTGCCAGTTCAGCCGAGCGGCGAAAACGCCCCGGATTACCAATACCGGCCACCAACTGAATTTCGGTATCGGGTTCCAAGGGCGGGGCATCAGGTAACAGTGGCTCAGCCTGACCACTTTGTAGCGTCATACCCGCATGCGCCAGCGCCGAATAACCACTGTTCGCAATCACCAGATCGACACTGGCCAGGCGTTTCGGCAATTCCCGCAACGGACCGGCAGGCAGTAACCAGCCATTGCCTAATCCGCGTTGCGCATCCAGTAACACGATTTCCAGATCGCGGGCTAAGCGGTAATGTTGCAAACCGTCATCTGAGATAATTAAATCGACCTGCGGCCGTTTTTGTAACAAAAACCGCCCGGCAGCAACCCGATCCGGCGACACCACTACCGGGCAGCCGCTGCGCTGCGCTAACAAGAGTGGTTCATCACCAACCAAAGCGGCGTTATCCAGCTCGGCCACTAAACGCGGCGCTTTAACTTTGCCACCGTAACCGCGGGAAATAATGCCAGGGGTATAGCCTTGCGTCCGCAGGTAATCACACAACCATAGGGTAAAAGGCGTTTTGCCGGTACCGCCTACGGTAATATTGCCAACAATAATCACCGGTACGGGCAGGCGTTCGGTTTTTTTCAGCCCCAGGCGATATAACAAGCGCCGTCCGGCACTAAGTAAGTAAAATAGCCCGCTTAAAGGCAGCAGTAACGCGCACCAGCGATGTTTTTGATACCAACCCTGCTCCAGCACGTTCATTTTTCGCTGCCAAATTGCAATTTATGTAAGGACGCATAGGCACCGTCAGCGGCCAGTAATTGTTGATGGGTCCCCTGCTCCAAAATCCGGCCCTGATCCATCACGATAATATTATCGGCTTTTTCAATGGTCGACAGGCGGTGTGCAATAACGATACTGGTGCGGCCCTTTAACAATACATCCAATGCTGCCTGAATTTTGCGCTCCGATTCAGTATCTAATGCCGATGTCGCTTCATCCAGGATCAACACCGGCGCTTGACGCAACAGTGCTCTGGCGATAGCAATCCGCTGGCGCTGACCACCGGATAAGCTGACACCATTTTCTCCGATCTGGGTATCCAGACCATCCGGCATTTTCTCGGTAAATTCCAGCACATGGGCCTTTTCTGCAACGTCCATTAATTGTTGCCGGCTTACCGGCGTTGCCATGCCATAACAGATGTTATTAGCGATGGTATCGTTAAATAACATCACGTGCTGCGATACCACCGCAATTTGGCTACGCAATGAGCTACGGGTGTAGCTTTGAATGTTCTGACCATCCAGTAAAATCTCGCCCTGCTCTACTTCGTAAAAGCGTGGCAATAAACTTGATATCGTCGTTTTACCACTGCCAGAGCGACCAACTAAGGCTACCGTCTGCCCGGCTTTTACCTGAAAGCTGATATCGTTTAGCACCTGCTGTTGATGGCCCGGGTAATGAAAACTGACATGACTAAACTCAATCTCCCCCCGGGCATGCTGAAGTTGGCGCTTGCCTGTTTCCTGTTCCGTTACCTGATCCATAATATGAAAAATACTGGCTGCTGCCGCCAGACCACGTTGAAATTCGCTATTAACCGTGGTCAGCTGTTTTAACGGTTTTAACATCATCACCATTGCCGTGACGATGGAAGAAAAGATACCTGGCGTCAGGGTATCCAGCATCTCGGGTTGACTGGCCATAAACACCACGAACGCCAGCGCGAAGGAGGCAATCAGTTGGATAACCCCTGAGCTGATGGCAGAGGTCGCATCCATCTTGACCCCTTGCAACCGAGTTTGATTATTCACTACAGCAAAACGCTGATCTTCCAATTGCTGGCCACCAAATGACAGGATCACTTTATGGCCATTGAGCATCTGCTCAGAAGCCGTGGTAACCCCACCCATTGCCTGCTGAATTTTATGACTTAGTTGCCGGAAACGTTTAGAGACCAAACTGACGATAACCGCGATAATGGGGGCGATAAGAAAGAAAATCAGTGACAGTTGCCAGCTATACCAGAACATCACCACAATCAAACCGACAACCAAAGCGCCATCGCGCACCAGCACAATCAGAGCCTTGGTCAGTGATTGTTTAATTTGTTCGGCATCATAAGTAATTTTGGAAATCAGTTCCCCGGTCGAATGCTTGTCATGAAAGCTGACCGGTAACCGCATCATATGGGCGAACAGCTGCTGCCGCATATCCTTGACGATCTGGTTACCAACCCAGCTCATACAATAGGTGGCGGTAAAATGAAAAATACCGCGCAAAATAAACATCACAATCACCACCAGTGGTGCGTAGCGCAAAAAATCGGTATCTTTCTCTTGAATACCCCGATCGATAAAGGGTTGTAGCGATGCGATAAAACCCGCATCGACCGCAGAATAGCCAATCATACCGACGATAGCGGCAATAAAACCCACGCGATAGGGTTTCAGGTAACCCAGTAAACGACGGTAAACCGCCATGCTAGTAGCGTTATCTGACTGCAAAATAAGCACCTTTTTTATTATATCGCGCTATTCTAGCGCGTTCTGATCCGAGTTTCAGCTACTGCGTTGGCTTTTCTGTCCAGCGCGGCCAGCGGCGTTGACGCTCAGTGTGCAACCTGAAGTATTGCGGTTGAAACTCGATACTCACCGCTCCCTGCTCGCCGCTATGGTGTAAGGGTAAGTTTAGTAAGCCAAGCCGCGGCCGCACGGCTTGCACCGGATACGGATGCGCGCCCGCACTGTTAGCAGCCAGCAGCAGCTGTACCGGCGCCAGCTGTTGTAAAAATGCCAGACTATTGGCGGTGGCGCGACCATAATCCGCCAGTAAGTACCAATCAGCGGTCAACTCCGGGTAAGCTAACAGTAATTGCCGCTCGCTGTGCACGCTCAGTTTACCGGGCAATAGCAGCTGCCAGCCATTTAGCATTATCGTCAATACGCAAGGATCTTGCTCTGGTAACCGCCAATGCCGGACTGTAGTCGTGTAAGCCGCCGCTAACTGTTCACAGCTGGAAGACTGCCCTGTTGCTGCCGCGGCCGTGTACAGCTGTAGCTGCGGATAAGCTTGCCGCAACGTTGCCAGCGCGGGTTGCATCTCACGCTGATACGCCGGCACCACCACTGCATCCAGCCCCGATACCCGATAATAAGCCAGTAAAGGCAGTATCTGCTGCTGCAACAGTGCCTCGCTTTGTTCTACAGGTAAATCCAGATACAACAGCGTTAAACCGGCTTGGCGTAACAGCAACACCGTACTTTGCCCGCTGTCTAATAAAGTCAATTGTGCCGAACTCAGTTTAGCGGGTAATACCGCAAACAACATGGTAGCCGATAGCAATGCCAGAACACTCGCTTTGGCGCGAACTACCAGCACCGCTACGACCAACAACAACAGCAGGCATGCCCCAACCATTCCCAAATATGGCTGACTCCACCACAGATCAAGATCTGCGCTTAGCGTCAGCCAATAATTTAAAGGTCGCAATGCATAATCACTGAGCTGCCATAACACCCCGGCAAAAGGCAACCCAGTAAGATAGTACAGCAGACTCATTAACAGTAATGGTATCGCCAGCAAGGTACACCAGGGCACAAACAGCAGGTTGGAAAGCAACGCCAAACCACTAAAACCGGAAAAAAATGCCAACGTGAGTAGCGCCATTAAACTGGTTAACAACAGATGAAAACGAAAGAAATAGCGACAGCGCTGCCAAAACTTTCGCGGTGCCGGCCCCAGGCGCCAGAGCAGCAATAAAATCAGCGCTACCGCTGACAGGGATAACCAAAAACTATAACTTAACAACCAAAACGGCTGCAGCAGCAATAAACTGCAGCATAAGAGTCCCCAATAGCCGGCAGGATTAGCCGGTCTGAGTAGCAAGCGGCCAAGCAAAACAATCAGCAGAGCCAAGGCGGCCCGTAAGGTGGGGATCGCGAAGCCTGCCAACCAGGCATAAGCCAGTGCCGGCAATAAAGCCAATAACATGGCCAGATTCATCGCCTGACGCAGACCGCAACGGCGCAATAGCCAGCTTAGCAGTAACAAACTCCAGCCATAAACCAAACTGATATGTAAACCGGAGATCACCAACAGATGCCCCAGACCACTGGTGCGTAGCCCTTGCCAGAGTGTGGCATCAAATTCACGTTCACCGCTGACCAGTGCCCGCATTAATACCGCCGTATCCAGCGCGGCATACTGCTGTTCAAGTTTAAGTAGCAAAGCTTCGCGCATCGGTTGGGTTTGCCGAAGCTTGATCGTCGGCTGACTGGTGTTGACATAGCCGTGTGCCACCACCTGATTTAATAATGCCCGTAATTCGGGATTTGGGCTGCCGGGGTTAAAACGACCAGAGGGTGCTTTTAATCGCAATGCCAAGCGCCAATGCTGGCCGGTTGCCAGTGCCGGAGGCTGTTGCCAACTGACCTTGAGCCGATATCCTGCCGCCTTACCGTTAAGCAGTTGCAACAATACCGTACTGTCGGTGTTACGCTGCTGTACGTCGAGGAGCTTAACCTGATAGAAATCCAGACTATTTTGCAGTACCCATTGCTGAGCCTGATGGTACTGCGTCAGCTGCCAATGCCAGCTGGCTAAAAAGCCACAACACCCCAGTAATAACCCATTTCGCCAATAAGCGGCCTGGATCACTAAGAGTGCAAAAATTATTGTAAAAAATGCTGGCAGAAGCGGCAAAAATAACGACAATAGACAACCAGCCAGCACACCGTAACAGATCCTGTGCATATTTACTTTATGTAAATGAGTTGTAATGCCAAAGAAAACTATTAAGAAATATTTACCATCTCCGGAAAAAATCAAGCAGATGAGGATCCTCAGCCTGTTTGGTACCATGCTGCACGATGGCAATTTATGGCATCTGAACCGCCGCTCGGCGCGTGGTGCCTTTGCGGTGGGCTTGTTTTGGACTTGGATGCCGTTACCCTTTCAGATGGTATTTTCGGCGCTGGTGGCGGTGCCGTTGCGAGTGAACTTACCACTGTCGGTGGCGCTGGTTTGGATTTCGAACCCGCTAACGATGCCGGTAATGTTTTACCTGTGTTACCTGATTGGTACCGTCGTACTAAAAACTCCGGTCGAGCCTTTTGCCTTTGAAGCAAGTTTTGAATGGTTATGGTATAGCATGAAAACTATCGGCAAACCGCTGCTAACGGGTTGCTTTTTGATGGGACTCGCCTCTAGTATTGCCGGCTATTTCGCCATCGACTGGTTATGGCGACTGTCTATCCGCAATGAAAAACTGACACGTTTACTCAAACGCAATAAACAACCAATCGATTAACGCTGGCCAAGTACCCGCGCCGGATCCACTTTACTGGCACGATACGCGGGATACAACGTCGACAAAATACTCAGACCAAGTGCTAACAGCACCGTGACTAACACATCCTGCCACTGCAATAACGATGGAATGAAATCAATAAAATAGATACTGGGATCCAGCAAAGAACGGCCGAGCAGCTGGGTTAGTGACGCGAAAATCGGCTCGATAAACAGCGCCAGCAACACGCCACTGACGGCACCAAATAAGGTGCCCACGACACCATTTAACGAGCCCAGCAACATAAAGATCCGGATAATTGCTACCGGCCGCATCCCCATAGTCAATAAAATCGCAATATCGGACTCTTTCTCCCGTACTGCCATCACTAATGTTGCAACAATATTAAAACACGCCACAGCAATAACCAGCGACAATACCAGGTACAAAATCGCCCGTACCATCTGAATATCCTGATAAACATGGCCCTGGCTGTTAAACCAGTTGCGGATATACACATAGTCTTCGGTCTGCTGTCCGAGTTGTCGCGCCAGTTGTGGTGCGGCGAAGATGTCATCAATTCTGAAGGCCAGCCCCTGCACAGTCCCGGCTGGCATCTCCAGGAAGCCATTCAGCGCCTGTAAGTCGATCCAGGCTTGGCTGTAATCCAGCTGACCGCCCATGGCGACAATAGCACTAACCTGCAATAAGCGGTTAGAATAGCTCGCCAGACGTCCATCGGCGGTAAAGCGCGGCAGCATTAATTGCACCTTATCCCCCACCGCTACCTGTAATGCTTTGGCGATGCCACTACCCAGCACTAATTGCTCAGCGTGCAACACGTCAAGTTCGCCGCTTTGTATATAGTTAGCGAAATCACTTATTTGTCGCTCTTGCTGCAGGTCCACTCCTCTGAGCTGTACTGCTTTAACCTGATTGCCACTGCGCAACATGCCATTCGCCTTGATATAAGGCGCGCCAGCAACCACACCTGGTACAGCACTGAGAACAGGTAGTTTCTCGGGCCAGTTATCCAGCTGATTTGATACCGCTTCCAACTCGACATGGGGGATCACTGCCAGCAATCGCTGTTTGAGCGCTTGTTCAAAGCCATTCATCACTGACAAGGCTAAAATCAGAATAGCCACCCCAAGCGCAATGCCCAGGGTGGAAGACGCCGAAATAAAACGGATAAAACCACTGGTGTGCCGGGTAGAACGATAACGACGGGCCAGTTGCCAAACCAAACTTTGCATCAAAGAGGCTCCAACTTCCCGTCTGTCATCAGATATTGTTGATCAAGCCGGCTAGCCAGTTGTCGATCGTGCGTTACTACCACAAAACTGGTTTTAAAATCCCGGTTCAGCTGTCGTAACAGCTGATAAATCGCTTCAGCCGTATGCTGATCCAGATTACCGGTCGGTTCATCTGCCAATACCAGCGCCGGTTTGGTGACTAATGCCCGGGCGATTGCTACCCGCTGCCGCTCGCCACCGCTTAGTTCTGAAGGCTTATGTTTTAGCCGGTGCGAAAGCCCGACTTTTTCTAACAAGGCACTGGCTTGCTGCTCGGCCTCTTTGCCTGCCAGGCCGCGGATCCGTAGCGGCATGGCCACATTCTCCAGCGCCGTGAAATCCATCAGTAAGTGATGAAATTGATAGATAAAACCCAGCTTGTCATTCCGTAACGCTGCTTTGGCATTTGCCGACAGTTTCGACACCTGTTGCCCGGCCAACAGCAGTGAGCCACTATCAGCCTGATCCAAAGTTCCCAGAATGTGTAACAAGGTACTTTTACCCGAGCCAGAGCTGCCGACGATGGCGACCATTTTGCCAACCGGCACGTCCAGTTCAACCTGTTGTAATACCTGAGTGACCTCGGCACCATCGCGATAACTTTTATTGATACCGCGGGCTTCTAATACATTATTCATCACGCAAAATTTCCGCCGGATTAATTTTCACTGCCCGCCAGGCGGGATACAACACTGCTGCCAGGGTCAGCCCCAAAGCACTGGCAAAGATACTGCCAATCTGGCTAACGTCCATCACAATCGGCAGTTCAGGTACGCCGGCGACCTGTACGCCGAGTAAGGTTAACAGATTATTCAGTTGCCAGCTGCCAAGGACGCCCAGCACGACGCCGAGTAAGGCACCCACTATTCCGTTGAACATTCCTTGTACGGCAAAGACTAAAAACAGCGCCCGATCCGTCATCCCCTGGGTTTTCAGGATGGCGACTTCGGCTTGCTTTTCCGTCACCATCATCACCAGCGCTGAAACGATATTAAACGCCGCTACTGCGACAATCAGTAACAGCATTAACCACATCATGGCTTTTTCCATCGCAACGGCAGCAAACAACTTACCATGACTATCACGCCAGTCGGTAACCGAGCTAAAGCCCGGTTCCTGACTTAACCGGGCTGCCAACAACGGAGCCTGAAATGGCTCCTGTAAACTGATGCGGTAACTTGGCTCGCGCTCATTAGCGGGTAACAACAGTTGCAGATCGCCTTGTGCCGTTACGGCGAGCACTTCATCCACTTCCGAGCCGGTGTCAATAAAGCCGGCGACAGTAAATAAACGTTGCCGTGGCATCCAGCCGAGCGGTGTGTAATTGCCACCACTGGCAAGCAGCACCCGGATTTGCTGCCCAAGACTTACTTCAAGCTGCTCGGCAAGCCCGCGTCCCAGCATAATGCTGTAACGCTGACTGAGCAGACTCTGCCAGTCTCCCAACAATAAAGATTGTTGTAAAAAACCCGGTAATGCCTGCGGATCCAGCCCCTGTAACATCACTGCTGTCAGCTGTCGGGGTGACTGTACTAAAGCCTCGGTTTGTAATAGTGGCGTGATATCGGTTAGCGGATATTGCCGGGATAAAGCCGGTTGCCAACTTTCGGGCGGCTGCTCGGTTTTTACCAACACATGAGGTATTACCCCGAGAATGCGTTTTTTCAGCTCAGCTTCAAAGCCATTCATTACCGAACTGACTATAGTTAATGCCATCACCCCAAGCAGAATGCCCGCGACGGAAAACAAAGTAATAAAAGAAATAAAGGCGTTACCTTTGCGGCTTTGACTGTAACGTAATCCAATGTAGAGACTGACTGGCAGATGCATGTGATAATTCAGGACTTTATCCCGGTTAGATGATAAATTAGCAGAAAAAGTGGTGCCGATAATAGAGAGTATTCGGCACAATAACAAGCGGCAGCCCGAGGTAACCATTATGCAAACCGAATTAGACCAGCTAAACGAAGCCTTTGTGCAGTTTTTTAAGGTCGAACACGCTATTGCGATCAATGTGTTGCCGCTGGCTGGCCCGCTTCCCGATGAAGCGACCTTTGTTGCCGCCATTCCGGAGCCTTTTTTATTGGCTGGCAACATGGGACAGCTAAATCTCAATTCGCTGCGTTCTTTGCAACGCCTGGGCGAATTGGCGGAAGAACTGGCTAACTATTTGCAGCAGCAAGCCCGGAAACTCGATTTACTGATGCATTATGTGATCCGGCAACAGGACTTGCCGGATCATCGCTATATTACACAGAGTTACGGTGGTGCCGGCCTGACCTTTTTAGCGAAATCTCAACTGCTCCCTTTGACCGTTACTGAACTGAAGCTTTTTCTGGCGGATAACGCCGGTGCAGTTTTTTGTTATGGCCAGGTGCTCAGCAGTGAGCCGGTCGGCGACAACTTCCTGACCAAAATCGTTTTTATGCAAATCCGCGACGAAGACCGCGAATTACTGGTACGCGCCAGCCTGCAGCAACAAGCCCGGCAGCTGAAACAAAAAGCTGCCGAGCGTTGAACAAATCCAGCCATAACGGCGTAAGCCATTGCGGCCAAGAACAACAACGGGTTTTAATTCTTACATGCAGCTTCTAAACACCTTATCGATGCAGTTATCCCAGCGCGAGCAACAGAGCCTGGGCCAGTTAACCGGTGCAGCCTTACCACTTTATATCAGCGAACTGGTGCAGCAACACCCTGCGGTTTACCTGCTGATTGTGCAGGACACCCCGGCGGCATTGCGGCTAGAGCAAGAGTTGGCAGTATTTCTGGATCCCAGCCAATGTCCACTTCTCACCTTACCAGACTGGGAAACCCTACCCTATGATGTGTTTTCGCCGCATCAGGATATTATTTCGCAGCGACTGGAAACCCTGTATCGGTTACCCCGCTTAAAGCACGCTTTAGTCATAGTACCGGTTAGCACCTTACTGCTTAGGATTGCCGGGCGTGAACATTTGGAGCAACACAGCTTTTTAATCCGCGAACAGCAGCAAACCGATCTGACAGCCTTAAAACAGCAGCTGACTGCCGTGGGCTACCGCCATGTTGAACAGGTTATGGAACACGGCGAATTTTCGGTGCGCGGCTCCCTGCTGGACTTATACCCGATGGGCGCCACTACACCTTATCGGATTGATTTTTTTGACGATGAAGTTGATGCCATTCGCACCTTCGATCCGGACACCCAGCGCAGCTTAGATAAGGTGCCACAGATCGCACTGCTACCGGCGCATGAATTTCCGACCGATAAAGCCGCCATCGAGCGGTTCCGGCTAAAATACCGCGAGCGCTTTGCCGCCCGCAACGAAAAAGAATCACTGTATCAACAGGTGAGCCAGGGCATTTTGCCGGCCGGTATCGAGTACTATTTACCCTTGTTTGCCGAAAGTACCAGTAGCTTATTTTCCTATCTGCCGGCCAACAGCCGGGTGTTGATTTGTGGTGACATCGAGCATAGCGCACAACAGTTCTGGACTGAACTAAAACGCCGCTATCAGGATAGAGCTATCGATCTGCTAAGGCCCATTTTGCCTCCTGCAGAACTCTATTTAGCAGTAGATGAGTTGTTCGCGCTGTTAAAAGCTCTGCCCAGAGTTAAACTCAGTCGGGCGGCGCTACCCGCCAAAGCTGGCATGCACAACTTACCTGTCGCAGAGCTGCCGGCGCTAAATATCAATCATCAACTGAAACAGCCACTGGAAGCCTTACTCAGTTTTTTAGTCACGCTAAAACAGCAGCAAGGCCGGGCGCTGTTCCTGGTGGAAAGTGAAGGCCGGCGCGAGAGTTTACTGCAACTATTGCACAAAGCAGCAGTGTACTTGCGCGAATACCCCAGCCTTACGGCCTTTTGGCAGGCCGAAGATGATTTGGGGGTAATGGTTGGTAACTTGGAGCAAGGCGCCCTGCTGCAGCTGGATACGCCGCTGGCCCTGATTAGCGAAAATGAATTGTTCGGCCAGAAAATCAGCCAACGCCGACGCCGCAAGCAAAGCCAACAAATCTCTTCCGATACCATTATCCGTAATCTGGCAGAGCTGAGCCTTGGTCAGCCGGTTGTGCATTTACAACATGGTATTGGTCGTTATCAGGGGTTACAGGTATTAGACGCCGCCGGCATAAGCGCTGAGTTTGTCACCATTGAATATGCTGGTGGTAGCAAGCTCTATGTGCCGGTGACCTCGTTACATTTATTAAGTCGCTATTCCGGTAGCGATGCCGAGCATGCACCGCTACACAAACTCGGTAACGATACCTGGGAGAAAGCCCGTAAAAAAGCTGCCGAAAAGGTGCGTGATGTCGCGGCAGAATTGCTGGATATCTATGCCCAACGTGCGGCGCACCAGGGCTATGCGTTTAAACTGGATCAACAGCAATACGCGGCTTTTGCCGACAGCTTCCCGTTTGAAGAAACGGCCGACCAGTTAGATGCGATTAATGCGGTACTAAACGATATGCAGCAACCACAACCGATGGATCGACTGGTGTGTGGTGATGTCGGCTTTGGTAAAACCGAGGTGGCGATGCGTGCCGCCTTTGTCTCGGTCAATGACGGTAAACAAGTCGCCTTATTGGTGCCCACCACGCTATTGGCACAACAACATTTTGAGAACTTTAAAGACCGTTTTGCCAATTGGCCGGTACGGGTTGAAGTACTGTCGCGTTTTGTTAGCCCTAAAGCGCAAAAAACCATCCTTGACGATCTGACTCAAGGCAAGGTGGATATCCTGATTGGTACCCATAAATTGCTGCAGGATGACATTAAATTTGCCGATTTGGGCTTGCTAATTGTCGATGAGGAACATCGCTTTGGCGTGCGGCAAAAAGAAAAAATCAAAGCCTTACGTGCCAATATTGATATTCTGACGCTGACCGCAACACCAATACCGCGCACTCTGAATATGTCGATGTCTGGCATGCGTGATTTATCTATTATCGCTACCCCACCTGCCCGCCGTTTGGCGGTAAAAACCTTTGTCCGCGAATTCGAAAATGGCCTGTTACGCGAAGCCATAATGCGGGAGATCCTGCGCGGGGGTCAGGTGTATTTTCTGCACAACGATGTTGCCAGCATCGAGAAAATGGCCAGCGATTTGCTTGAGCTGGTGCCGGAAGCCAATATCGCCATTGCCCATGGCCAGTTACGCGAACGTGAGCTGGAGCAGATTATGGCCGACTTCTATCATCAGCGGTATAACTTGTTATTGTGCTCTACCATTATTGAAACCGGCATCGACGTGCCAACAGCCAATACCATTATTATTAATCGCGCCGATAATTTTGGTCTGGCACAGTTGCATCAACTGCGAGGCCGGGTCGGTCGCTCGCATCATCAGGCTTATGCTTATTTACTGACACCGCCACCGAAGCGTTTGACCAAAGATGCTGAAAAACGGCTGGAAGCCATTGCCAGTCTGGAAGATCTCGGTGCCGGTTTTGCGCTGGCGACCCATGACCTCGAGATTCGCGGCGCCGGTGAGTTATTAGGTGATGAGCAAAGCGGCCAGATTGAGGCGGTGGGTTTTACGCTCTATATGGAAATGCTGGAAGAAGCGGTACAGGCACTTAAAGCCGGCCGCGAACCGAGTCTGGATAGCCTGTTAAGTCAGCAAACGGAAATTGACTTGAAGATTCCGGCGCTGTTGCCGGAGAGCTATATCCCGGACGTGAATTTGCGGCTGTCGTTCTATAAAAAGCTGGCCAGCGTGCGCAATGAACAAGAATTGGACGAGGTTCAGGTTGAATTAATCGACCGTTTTGGATTATTACCGGATGCCGCCAAACATCTGGTGCAACTGAGTAGCTTTAAACTGTTGGCACAGGAGTTAGGTATTAAACGGATTGAAGCTAATGCCAAGGGTGGTGTGATAGAATTCGCCGAAAGAACTATGGTTAACCCGGCTTACATTATCCAGTTGATCCAAACACAATCACGGATCTTTAAGCTGGAACAAGGCCAAAAACTGCGCTTCCAGATTGCCGCAGTGGATTATAAAGACCGGTTACAACTGATCAGCAATATGCTGGCCGAGCTGGCCAAACATAAGGTAGGACATTAATGAAATTTCGGCTGTTACTTGGCGGTTGTTTACTCGTCAACGCCCTGACACTACAAGCCAACGAACGTTGGTTTGAAGTAGAAATGATTATTTTTGAACGCACCGGCGACAGTACGCTGAAAGAACATTTCCCCACCCAGGTAACCCCGATCAGACTAGGGCGGCATATCGACTTACTGACAGAAAAATTTTATATACCGCTGCCGGTCGATCCTGACTGTCAAACGCCAGACGCTGTTGATGCAGCAGGCATCCCCATAACGGGCGAAGCTGAACCGGCAGCAGAGTGTATGCCGCAACCGATAGAACAGACGCCGGTCGCCGGTGACAGCACTGATGCCTTGTTGGCTGGCGTACTGGAACCAGCCCCACATCAATACTGGCCGGAACAACTGCCGGAAAAGATCTTTGGGGAAGGACTGCATCAGCCGGAGCCCTATCTGGCTGACGAAAACGCCTTTCAGCTTAATGAGGTAGTTAACCGCTTAAAACGGCAGCGTCAGTATCAGATATTGCTGCATACGGTGTGGCGTCAGGTGCCGGTAACAGAGCGCCGGGCGATCCCCAGCCGTTGGTTTGCCGGCAAAAACTTTAGCCAGCAATTTGATTACTGGGGCCAGCCGCTGCCGAGTAAAGTAGACAGCAATCCGGCGTTTGCCCCAGAAGAGCAGCAGGAAGCCGATTTACTAGCTCAGATCGCCAGCCGACGGCAACAACTGGAGGCCGGTGTACCGCTGACCCAGCAAGAAAGCAGCGCAGACGAACAACGGCGGCTGGAGCAAAGCACGGCCAATTTACCGTCTCAAGTCTGGCAATTGGATGGACTATTTCGCTTACATCTGGACCGATACCTGTTTGTAAATACCGACTTTAATCTGCGTCGCCCTCAGACTAACAATCTGCAAAGCATTAATGTGAAACAAAGCCGGCGCTTAATCAGTGGCGAAATCCATTACCTGGATCATCCCAAACTGGGAATTATTTTACAGATCCGCCGTTTTGATCCGGCGACAGCACGCTCTGATGCCAGCATTACCGAGTAAATTATGCAACTGAAAGTGATTGATAAAGCGCTATACCGTAAACGCCTGAACCAGATTACGGTATTAAGTATACTGGCACTGCTGATTATCAGCCTTGCCAGTTCAACACTATTGATCAGCCTGCTATCGGACGGCAGCGGCTCAAATTTTTGGCTTAACTTCGGCGGGGTCGTTATCGGTTGCATCCTGGTTGGCAGCGCGTTAAAAAAACTAAAACGTCACCCCTACTTTAGCGAAGTCGCTTACATCTGGGATTTAAAACACGAATTAAATTTAATACAGCGTAAACTGCGAGCCATTCAAGCAGCAGCTGAACAGAATGATGCTACCGCCCTGCTAATTCTGGCCTTTAGTTACGCCGGTTCACGACTAATTTGGCAGCTGGATGATAATACGCTGATGATGTCCGAGCTAAATCTGGCGGATAATAAACTGCAAGAACAAATCAGCGGGCTAGGCCTTAAGCTCGACTTGGATACATACCGGCGTGAATTACTCGCGCGCTTTTAACCTTACCACAGGATAGCTGATGTCAATTAACTGGTTTCCGGGCCATATGCACAAGGCCCGCAAAGAAATCGCTGAGGTGATGCCACAGGTCGATATTATTATCGAAATGCTGGATGCCCGTATTCCGTTTTCCAGTGAAAACCCACTGGTACCGCAACTGCGCAAAGATACGCCTTGTATCAAAGTATTGAATAAAGCCGATCTGGCTGATCCTGCCCTGACCGCGCGCTGGGTTGACTATTTTGCCGAGCAAAAAAATGTCCGCGCTATCCCAATCAGCCAACAGCAACCGGAACAAATTAAAGCCCTGCTTGAGCTTTGCAATAGCATGCTGCCGGAACGCAATCTGGAACTGAGAGCCGCCCGAGCAATGATTATGGGCATTCCTAATGTAGGAAAATCCACCCTAATCAATACCTTAGCTGGCAGAATCATTGCTAAAACCGGTAACGAGGCAGGTGTAACCAAAGCGCAGCAAAGGATCAAACTCGAGAACAATGTGATCCTGACCGACACGCCCGGCTTTTTATGGCCCAAGCTCAGCCCGACCACCTGTGGTTATCGTCTGGCGGTGACCGGCGCCATTAAAGACACCGTATTTGATTATGCCGATATCGCGCTCTTTGCCGCTGACTACCTGCTGCAAGCTTATCCGGCAGCAGTGATGGCACGGTTCGGACTGACGGATCAGCCAGAGAACGATCTGGCACTGCTGGATGCCATCGGTATGCGTCGTGGCGCAATGCGCAAAGGCGGCGTGGTCGATTTAGAAAAAGCCGGTGCGATCTTAATCACTGAACTCCGGGCCGGTAACCTCGGCTCTATTACGCTGGAAACGCCTGAGATGGTGAGTCAGGAACTGATCGACGCCAAGGCCGAAGAAGCGGCAAAGTCGGCAGAGAAAGCCGAACGCGAAGCCGAGCGCAAACGCAAAGCGCAAAAACGTTACCGTTAAGGAGTTGAGATGAGCGAGCCGCTGTTACAACTGACGTATATTAGCGATATTCCCTCCTCGCTCACAGCATCGGATATTGCGGCTATTCATCAACAAGCTAATCGCAACAACCAGCAGTTAGGATTAACCGGGCTGCTGTTGCATACCGGACGGCATTTTATGCAATTACTGGAAGGTCCGGCGCCGTTGGTGCGTTCACGCTTTGCCATTATCGCAGCCGATCCGCGGCATCAGCAGGTGCGATTAATCAGCGAACGGTCAATCGCCAGCCGGCAGTTCCCAAACTGGCACATGGGATTAAAACGACTGTTAGATCAGGATGAAGATGCCGATCTGACGGCTGTAATCAACCTCTACGGCCAACAGCAACACTTCTCACCACAGCACGCCGAGGCTATCGCCCTGTTATTTCAGGCGGTTTAAGCTCAACGCTGCTTTTTTAAACAGCAGCCACTGTATCTTTAGCGCGCTTTAGGTATAATGCGCGCCCGGTTTTTCCTTTACCCTGCACAGGCAACTATGAGCGTTCAGACATTCGATCCCAGCCAAACCACCACGCTGGATACCCCGGCCAAAACCTTAGCCGAACAAGCCAGCAACGGCACGGGCAGCAAAATAGGCTTTGTTTCGCTCGGCTGTCCGAAAAATCTGGTCGACTCAGAGCGGATCCTGACCCAACTTAAAGCTGAAGGCTACAATATCGTACCAAGCTATGATGATGCCGAGCTGGTCATCGTGAACACCTGCGGTTTTATTGACTCTGCGGTGCAGGAATCCTTAGACACCATCGGCGAAGCGCTGGCGGAAAATGGCAAGGTTATTGTCACCGGCTGTTTAGGCGCCCGGGAAGATGAAATTCGTGAAGTGCACCCTAATGTACTGGGGATTACCGGCCCGCACAGTTATGAGAATGTGCTAAAGCAGGTGCATGAGTTTGTGCCGAAGCCGAAATATGATCCCTTTACCATGCTGGTGCCGGACCACGGTGTAAAACTGACGCCGAAGCATTATGCGTATTTAAAAATTTCTGAAGGCTGTAATCACCGCTGTACTTTCTGCATTATTCCGTCAATGCGCGGTGATTTGGTCAGCCGGCCGATTGGTGAAGTGCTGGATGAAGCGCAGCGCCTGAAAAACGCCGGCGTAAAAGAACTGTTGATTATCTCGCAAGATACCAGTGCCTATGGCGTTGATGTGAAACACCGCACGGGCTTTTGGAATGGTCAGCCGGTAAAAACCTCAATGCAATCGCTGTGCGAAGCGCTGGGCGAAATGGGCATTTGGGTGCGGCTGCATTATGTGTATCCCTATCCGCATGTCGATGACATTATTCCTTTGATGGCGCAAGGTAAAGTATTACCCTATCTGGATATCCCGTTCCAGCACGCCAGCCCACGGATTTTAAAATTGATGAAACGGCCGGGACAGGCGGAAAAGGTACTGGAGCGGATCAAGAAATGGCGGCAAATTTGCCCGGATCTGACTATCCGTTCCACCTTTATTGTCGGCTTCCCGGGTGAAACCGAAGAAGATTTCCAGCTGTTACTGGATTGGCTGCAAGAAGCGCAGTTGGATCGGGTTGGCTGCTTTAAGTACAGCCCGGTCGACGGTGCCAAAGCCAACGAGCTGCCGGATCCGGTGCCAGAGGATGTAAAAGAAGAGCGTTACCATCGTTTTATGCAGCTACAGCAAGCGATTAGTGCTGAGCGCTTGCAAGCTAAAGTCGGCCGCACCATCAGTGTGCTGATTGATGAAGTGGACGACGAAGGCGCTATTGGCCGTAGTTTTTCTGATGCGCCGGAGATTGATGGTGCTGTGTATCTGAATGGTGAAACCAGCCTAAAACCAGGTCAACTGGTGCAGGCGGTGTTAGAACATGCGGATGAATATGATTTATGGGCAACGCTGGTCGAATAACACAGCGTGCCGAAGAATTGACAGTTACATAGAAATTTAACAAATTTCACTGATTTTTTTTCGGGCAAACTGAAAAAAAATCCTGTATATTGTCGCCCTAATTTTCAAACCCTAGCTTATAGAGACTACTATGTCAGCAGATTTATCCTTATATAGAAACATTGGTATCTTCGCGCACGTTGATGCCGGTAAAACCACTACCACTGAGCGGATCCTGAAATTAACCGGTAAAATCCATAAGCTGGGCGAAGTTCACGAAGGTGAATCGACTACCGACTTTATGGAACAGGAAGCTGAGCGCGGTATCACTATCCAGTCAGCGGCTGTAAGCTGTTACTGGAAAGGTCACCGTTTCAACGTTATCGATACCCCGGGTCACGTTGACTTCACCGTAGAAGTATACCGTTCACTGAAAGTTCTGGACGGCGGTATCGGCGTATTCTGTGGCTCTGGTGGTGTAGAACCACAATCAGAAACCAACTGGCGCTACGCGAACGACGCTAAAGTATCTCGTCTGATTTTCGTTAATAAATTAGACCGCATCGGTGCTGACTTTATCCGTGTAACTGAACAGGTTAAAAAAGTACTGGGTGCTAACCCACTTATCATGGTGTTACCAATCGGTCGTGAAGAAACTTTCAAAGGTGTGGTTGACCTGTTAACCAAGCAAGCTTACGTGTGGGATGATTCAGGTATCCCTGAAAACTACACTGTAACCGACGTGCCTGCTGATATGGCTGATGACGTTGAAATGTACCGTCAACAGCTGATCGAAACCGCGCTGGAAATGGACGACGAACTGCTGATGGCTTATATGGAAGGTGAAGAGCCTTCAATTGAAGACGTTAAGCGTTGTATCCGTAAAGGTACCCGTGACCTGGTATTCTTCCCAACCTTCTGTGGTTCAGCCTTCAAAAACAAAGGTATGCAACTGGTGCTGGATGGCGTAGTTGAATATCTGCCAGCGCCAACTGAAGTTAATCCACAGCCACTGACTGACGAAGAAGGTAACGAAACTGGCCAGTACGCTATCGTTTCTGCCGACGAGCCATTCCGTGCTTTAGCGTTCAAAATCATGGACGACCGTTTCGGCGCCCTGACCTTTATCCGCATCTACTCAGGCGTACTGAACAAAGGCGATACCATTCTGAACTCGTTCACCGGTAAAACCGAGCGCGTTGGCCGGATGGTAGAAATGCATGCTAACGACCGTACCGACTTAACCACGGCTCAAGCCGGTGACATCATCGCGCTGATCGGTCTGAAAAACGTGCAAACCGGTCACACCCTGTGTGACGTGAAACACCCATGTACACTGGAACCAATGGTATTCCCAGAGCCGGTAATCTCTATCGCTGTACAGCCAAAAGATAAAGGCGCTATCGAGAAGATGGGCGTGGCTATCGGCCGTCTGGTTTCTGAAGACCCAACTTTCCGCGTTGAAACTGATCAGGACTCTGGCGAAACCATCCTCAAAGGTATGGGTGAACTGCACCTGGATATCAAGATTGACATCCTGAAGCGTACCTATGGCGTTGAGCTGATTGTAGGTCAACCACAGGTTGCGTACCGCGAAACCATTACCCGTGAAATCGAAGACAGCTACACGCACAAGAAGCAGTCTGGTGGTTCTGGTCAGTACGGTAAGATCGACTACCGCATCCGTCCGGGTGAAGTCAATACCGGTTACACCTTTAAGTCAACCGTAGTGGGCGGTAGCGTTCCGAAGGAATTCTTCCCGGCTATCGAGAAAGGCTTTAAAGAAATGATGGCTACTGGTCCTCTGGCAGGCTTCCCGGTACTGGACGTTGAAGTTGAGCTGTTCGACGGTGGTTTCCACGCTGTTGACTCATCAGCTATCGCGTTCGAAATCGCTGCTAAAGGCGCTTTCCGTCAGTCTATGCCGAAAGCCGGTCCACAGCTGTTAGAGCCAATCATGAAAGTCGACGTTTTCACACCAGAAGACAACATCGGTGACGTGATCGGTGACCTGAACCGTCGTCGTGGTATGATCTTAGGCCAGGAATCAGGCGCTATGGGCGTTCGCGTTAAAGCGCACGTACCACTGGCCGAGATGTTCGGTTATATCAGCCACCTGCGTACTATGACTTCTGGTCGTGGTCAGTTCTCAATGGAATTCGATCACTACTCACCATGTCCAAACAACGTGGCTGAAGTGGTTATCGCCAAAGAAAAAGAAAAGAAAGCTAACAAGTAATTGCCGCTTTTCGAAACAGCCCCGCCCCGTGCGGGGCTTTTTTATGGCTGCGACTTGATCGCTATCAGCTTTGCTAAACACAAAAGCAGCTACACTAAGGTTTTAGTACACTTAGGAGCCGCTATGCGCTGTGCAACCGCCGAACAGGCGTTAAGTATCCTCGCCGATCATGAGCAAATCTGGTGTCAATCTATGGCCGCCACGCCATGGTTCTTGTTACAGGCCCTGGCGAAACTGGCACCACGCTATCAGAACCTTACACTGCTACAGCTACATACCGAACATAGCGAAATCTTGTGCCAACCCGAGCTACAAGGCCATCTGCGTCAGCGCTGCTTCTTTGTTGGCAGCAGTACCCGTAATGCCATTCAGTGCGGTCAGGCAGATTATGTACCAATTTTTCTGTCTGAAATTCCCAAACTATTCCGCAGTGGTGAGCAACCTCTCGATGCAGCATTAATTCAGGTGTCGCCGCCCGATAAACATGGTTACTGTAGCTTAGGCATTTCGGTCGAAGCCACCCGGGCCGCGCTGCAAATGGCGAAAAAAGTGATCGCCTGGGTTAATCCGCAAATGCCGCGTACCCATGGCGATTCTTTTATTCACCTAAGTCAAATAAACCGTTATGTCGAATTTAGTGCACCGATGCCGCTGCATCTGCCGGCGGAATTGGATCCGGTAACCCGGCAAATTGGCCAGCACGTTGCCAGCCTGATCCGCGATGGCGATTGTTTGCAAATGGGCATCGGTGCTATCCCGGATGCGACTCTGGCCTGCCTCGGATCGCACCAGCGATTGGGGATCCATACCGAAATGTTTTCCGATGGCGTACTGCCACTGATTGCCAAAGGCGTCATTACCAATCAAAACAAAAAAAAGCACCGCGGTAAGATTGTCACCACCTTCGCGATGGGCTCACAAGCCTTGTATGATTTTGTCGATGACAATCCACAGGTCGTGTTTTTAGATGTGGAATATACCAATGATACGGCAGTGATCCGCCAGAATCCGCAAGTGGTGGCGATTAACAGTGCGCTGCAGGTTGATCTTAGCGGTCAGGTTTGTGCCGATTCACTCGGTACTAAGATCTATTCCGGTGTCGGTGGTCAGATGGATTTTGTCCGCGGCGCCAGTTTATCTGAAGGTGGCCGCGCTATTATTGCTCTACCCGCTACCGCTGCGGGTGGCACAGTCTCGCGCATTAGCTCACTGTTAACACCCGGTGCCGGTGTGGTAACGACGAGAGCTCATGTGAATTATATTGTTACCGAATATGGTATTGCACAATTACGGGGCCGCAGCCTGACCGAACGCGCTAAAGCTTTGATTGCCATCGCTGCACCACAGTTTCAGGAGCAGCTGGCACAGCAAGCCTGGCAAGATTGGGGCCTAACTATATAGCCAGTAAAGGATAAAAAAGGGGGCCAAAGGCCCCCAACATCAGCAAGAACGGTTGCAGAACTTAGAAACGGAAGCTGGCACCCAGATGAAATAAATCATCGCCGGTATCAACGCTATCAAAGGTTACACCGGCACGCAGCGCCAAATTGGGCAACGCATACCACTGACCGCGAACGGTAAAGGCATCCGCTTCCGGATCAAATACCCCTTTGGTGGTCCAGTCATAGGCCAGGCCTAATGACACATTCTGACCAAAATAGTAATCAGCAGCGACGCCAAAGCGGCCCAGCGAACTGTCAGCTAAATCCATATAGCTGGCTTCAATATTGATAAAATCACCATGCGCCAGCGTCATTAACTTTTTGGTACTAATACCGTACTGGGTGGTACTGCCGTCACCATCCGGACGCAGATGCTCAACATCTAATTTCACTAACCAGCTCGGGTCAACATAGTAACCCAGGCTAGCCTGACCGACGCGGTCATCACTATTGTTCAGCTCAGTCCATAACAAACTGGCATAGAAATTATGGCTAACGTCGCGATATTCGCCGCCCAGACTCCAGCCACTTAAACTGGTTTTGCCCAGGGTACCAAAATCAAACTGATTGTACTGATAACCGAATAACAGGCTGCTGCTACGGCTTAAAAAGCCGGCTTCTGCACGAGGCATATTATTCGGGGTTTGTACCGGGCTTAAATAAAACTGATGAGACAAGCTGTAGCTATCCAGCTCAGCATTAAGGATGTCGCCCCATTGATAATCCAGGTTGGTCTGGTGTTGAAAACTGTTGGCCAGCGCGCCGGCAGAACACAGAGATAAAGCGGTGGCGATTAAAGTACGTTTCATAGTTGACCTCACTTAGTCAGTTTTCCATTGATATTGTGCAACTGAGCGCATCTTAGGCGTTGCAACTTAATGAAAACTGAATAACCCTATGAAAACGTTTAGACTTTAAGCAGCCACCACTTAATCTGCCGGTAATTCGAGCAATAACAGCTTTAGTTGGTGGATCTGATCCCGTAACGCCGCTGCCTGCTCAAACTCCAGATCGCGGGCATGCTGCAGCATTTTTTGCTCCAGTTGCTTAATTTCCGCCTGCAACTGATAAGGCGTTTTGCCCTGCCGCAACCGGCTTTGCTCCGCCACCTGTCGGAGTTTAGTATCACCCTGCTGCGGCGCCTGCCCCAAATCCATCACATCGGCCACTTTTTTCTTAATGGCTTGAGGCGCAATACCATGCAAGGCATTAAACGCTTGCTGTTTGGCACGCCGCCGCTCTGTTTCAGAAATTGCCCGTTGCATGGAATCGGTGATGCGATCGGCATAGAGGATGGCGCGGCCACTGAGGTTACGCGCCGCGCGACCGATGGTTTGAATTAATGAACGCTCAGAGCGTAAAAAGCCCTCTTTATCGGCGTCCAGGATGGCCACCAACGATACTTCCGGAATATCCAGACCTTCCCGTAGCAGGTTAATCCCAACCAACACATCAAAAACACCAAGTCGCAGGTCACGGATAATTTCCATCCGCTCGACGGTATCAATATCTGAATGCAGATAACGCACTTTGATTTGATGTTCGCTCAGATACTCAGTTAAATCCTCGGCCATTTTTTTGGTTAGGGTAGTCACCAGTACTCGTTCATTCCGCTCTGCCCGTCGTATCGCTTCCGACATCAAATCATCAACCTGGGTCGCTACCGGCCGGATCTCAATTTCCGGATCCACCAGCCCGGTTGGCCTGACCACCTGCTCGACGACTTCGCCGGCGGAATGTTCCAGCTCATAGGCCGCCGGTGTGGCGGAAACATAAATTCGCTGCGGCGCGATCATTTCAAATTCTTCAAATTTCAATGGCCGGTTGTCCAATGCTGATGGCAAGCGAAAACCATAATTCACCAGGTTTTCTTTACGCGAGCGATCGCCTTTATACATGGCACCAATTTGCGAGATGGTGACATGTGACTCATCGATAAACATCAGGCCATCTGCCGGAAAATATTCCAGCAAGGTTGGTGGCGGCGAGCCGGGTTCGCGACCAGACAAATAGCGGGAATAGTTTTCGATGCCCGAGCAATAGCCCAGCTCCACCATCATTTCGATATCAAACTGGGTGCGCTGCGCGATCCGCTGCTCTTCCAGCAATTTATTCGCGGCTAACAGCTCCTGACGCCGGGCAGCCAAATCGACTTTAATTTGCTCGACGGCCGCTAAAATGGTTTCGCGTGGCGTGACATAGTGGGTTTTTGGATAAACCGTAAAGCGGGTGACAATTTTCTCAACAGCACCTGTTAAAGGATCAAATAAGCTAATTCGCTCAATTTCTTCATCAAACAGCTCTACCCGCACCGCGATATCATCCGATTCCGCCGGAAAAATATCGATCACTTCACCACGCACGCGGTAAGTAGCGCGCTCAAAAGCCAAATCATTACGGGTATATTGCAGCTCAGCCAGGCGGCGCAGGATAAAACGCTGATCGACAATATCGCCCTGCTTTAAATGCAGCAACATCTGCATATAAGACTGGGGATCACCCAGACCATAGATGGCAGAGACCGAGGCGATAATGACGACGTCACGACGCTCCATCAGCGCTTTGGTTGCCGATAGACGCATCTGCTCAATATGTTCATTGATGGACGCATCTTTCTCAATAAAGGTATCCGTCGACGGCACATAAGCTTCCGGCTGATAGTAATCGTAGTAGGAAACAAAATACTCTACCGAGTTATGCGGAAAAAAGGCTTTCATCTCACCGTATAGCTGTGCCGCCAGCGTTTTATTGTGCGCCATGATCAAAGTGGGCCGCCCGACTTTCGCAATCACATTCGCCATGGTAAAGGTTTTGCCGGAACCCGTGACGCCAAGTAGGGTTTGATGCGCCAGGCCAGCTTCCAGACCCTCAACTAGCTTGCGAATCGCTTCAGGTTGATCGCCTGCCGGCTGGTAATCCGACACTAATTCAAATGCGCGTGACATAACACTCCCTACTGATAACGTTGCACAACTTGTCGAAACCAATGATACGCCAAACCCGCGGTTAACAGATTACCCAGGGTAGCACCGATAAAAACCCCGGGAACGCCGGCCAGTTTACCGCCCAGCCAGGCCAGCGGAATATAACAAACGAAAAACCGGATCAGGCTTAGAATCATTGCTTTAGCCGGCAGGTGTAAGGCATTAAATGACGAATTGGTCAGAATAATAATACCCTGTAAACCATAAGATAATGGCAGCAGCCAAATAAAATAATGAATATAGGTTGCGACCTGTTGGTCCCGGGTAAAAGCAGCAGCGATTGGATACGCCAGCAAGGCCAGTAACAAATAGACAGCGGCCTGCCACTTCAACACAAAGTGACAACAGGTCAGATACGCTTGCTGCACCCGTCCCAACTGCCCCGCACCGAAATTCTGGCTTACCACTGGTGGCAACGTCATCGACAACGCCAGTACCACCAAACAGGCAATGCTCTCCAGCCGCATCCCCACACCCAAGGCGGCAACGGCTTGTGGTCCATAACTGGCCATTATAGCTGTCAAAATCGCCATAGCGACCGGCGTTAACATATTCGCCGCTGCAGCCGGCAAACCAATATGTAAAATCCGGCGCCAGATGCCGAGCATTATCGGTACAGGTAACCAGATGCGGTCCAAAAGGCCACGTTTAACGCTAAGCCAATACAGAATAAATAAGAAACCGGTTAACCAGGAAATCACCGTCGCCAGCGCCGCACCTTGCATGCCAAGCTCTGGGAAAGGCCCAAGACCAAAAATAAGTAGTGGATCCAGCACAGCGTTTACTAAGCCGCCACTGGCCATCACCAGGCTGGGGATTTTTGTTTCCCCTGCCGCCCGTAAGATAGCATTACCAATCATTGGTGTGACCAGTAACACTGAACCGGCCAGCCAGACCAGCATATAGTCGTCAATATAATGTTGAATAGCGGCAGGTGCACCTAACAAAGTGAACAGCGGCTTTAGAAATAATGCGGTAAGCAGCGCCAGAATCGTCACCAATAAGGCCGATAACCAGAGTGCTGCCAAGCTATCGGCCTTGGCTGATTCGGTAGCCCCGGCTCCCAGGGCTTTAGCAATCAAAGCGGAAGTCCCGATACTTAAGCCAATCGCCAGGCTGATAATCATAAAAGTAACAGGAAAAGTAAAACTGATCGCCGCTAATTGGTCAGTCCCTAACAGACTAATAAAAAACGTATCGACCAGATTAAAACTCATTAGCGTTAACATGCCCCCTAGCACCGGCCAGGTCAGACGTTGCATCAAAGGTGCGATTTCGGCGCTAAGTAACGGATTAACAGAAGGCTTGGTCTCTGACATGATACACACTGCAGCATAAGGGCCGCTTATTGTAGTCAAATTTGGCGCCCGCTACCATGGATCAGGCTTATTTAGCTATGATCGTCCGGATAAAGTACACATTGCTGACAAATCATGCGCTGCGGCTCCTCTTGGCAACGACAGCGAACTATTGTCATAAGCAAATTTCATAAGCCATTGTATTTAAAGACATAAAAAATTCATCGCAAAGTACTTGACCCGAGCCAAAGCCATCCAGTGTAAGGCTTAGCGGCAACAGATAACCTATAACTCACAGACTTATCCACAGCTTCTGTGAGTAACTTACGCCAACCCTTTTGCGACAAGCTAACTGGCAATGCAACAGCAACGATAGCGGCAGAAAACGCTGGCAAAAGCAGCATAGTGGCGAAACTCTATGCAAGTGAACTCTTCGGCTGAAAATCAGCTTGGCAAAGTGTTGACAGTCTTGTTGGCTGGCATTAGTATTGCGCCCCGTTGAATGCTGTTCCCTAGTAGCTCAGTTGGTTAGAGCGGCGGACTGTTAATCCGTAGGTCACTGGTTCGAGTCCAGTCTGGGGAGCCAATCCCTCAAAGCATTCTCAGCGTTCCCTAGTAGCTCAGTTGGTTAGAGCGGCGGACTGTTAATCCGTAGGTCACTGGTTCGAGTCCAGTCTGGGGAGCCAAATCCTGAATACCTTTCTGTTCCCTAGTAGCTCAGTTGGTTAGAGCGGCGGACTGTTAATCCGTAGGTCACTGGTTCGAGTCCAGTCTGGGGAGCCAATCCCTCAAAGCATTCTCAGCGTTCCCTAGTAGCTCAGTTGGTTAGAGCGGCGGACTGTTAATCCGTAGGTCACTGGTTCGAGTCCAGTCTGGGGAGCCAAATCCTGAATACCTTTCTGTTCCCTAGTAGCTCAGTTGGTTAGAGCGGCGGACTGTTAATCCGTAGGTCACTGGTTCGAGTCCAGTCTGGGGAGCCACTTTACTTCTGTCAGGCACCAAGCCTAAACTGTTTTTACATTTACCTCACGCTGGCGTCAAATCAAGGTTATTTATTTATTTTTAAAGTTTTTTTTGCTTTAATATAGACAATATCTGCAACACTGACCTTCCAAGCTTCTTTCAGGGATAATGCTATGTCCGGTGGTAAGGAATTATGAAGAATTTTCGAACGCTACTCATTGCACAACTTGTTGCTGCATTATTATTGGTTGTTATTCTTGTGCTGGCGTTTCTGCAATTCGGCAAGCAGCAGTTACAACAACAGGAAACGCAGGCTCAGATCGTGGTGGAACAAATGCTTAGCGGCCAGATTATCTCTGACGGTAAAGCACTAAGTCGTCAGCTGGAGCGCAGTCTGGCGTTAAAGAGCCTGCAAATCAGTAAACTGGATGGCACTATCCTTTATGAGCAAAACAGCGCACCAAGTCAGCCAAATTTGATGCAACGCTTGCTTACCGTGAGTGGTAAGGTATTTCAGGCGCAAACAGTACGTGACGAACAGCAGGAAATTCGTGTCCGCTTTGAACTTAACCCACAACAACAGTTACAGGCTTTGCAGAACCATTTATGGTTAATCGTCTTCCTGCCGTTACTGTTGGGCTGGTTACCGGTGTTTTTTGTAAAAAGCAGTATGGAGCGCAAATATCGCCGGGCCGCAGAAGCAGTTAATCATGCTATTGAAGGCTTCTTAAATCAGCAAAAGCCGGATAATCAAGCATTTCAGAAACTACCGGCTGAATTTAATGATCTGGCCCAGGCACTGCAACGCTTAGCTGCCCATACCCGTCAGCAGTACGAAAAAATGACCTCGGATGCGCAGCAAATCGCTGAAGCTGCCTATAAGGATCAGGTAACTGGTCTGCCGAACCGGAATCGCTTTGTACAAACCTACGAAGAATTTAGCAAAGGTGACAGCCAAACTGACTTTGGCATTTTTGCGATCACTCGCTGTACTGAACTGCAAACCCTTAACCAAACCCGGGGCTTTCAGGAAGGTGACAACTACGTCAGTCAGGTTGCCGACATTATTAAGAAAGTTACCGCAACCTACAAAAATGCTGCCTTGTTCCGTTTAAACAGCTCAGATGTCGGTATTTTATTGCCGAGAGTTACCGCCAAAGAGGCGGAGAACTTTGCGCTGCAGCTGCAAAGCCGTTTTAACGAGTATCAGAAGTTAGCTGAACTCGATTCAGTGGCCTACACCGGTCTTGTCAGTTATGAGACAGGCAAAGCTCTGGGGGAATTGCTGGCTACTGCCGATACCTCAATCAGCCTGGCACAAACTAAACAACCGAATGCTTGGCACCTGCAAAAAGAAAGTAGTGGTCTGGAAAATGCCAGTAACAGCTATGGCAATCAAAACTGGCGTAATGTGATTGAAGATGTGCTAACGAATAACCGCCTGACGTTGTTGCTGCAAAGCATTCAGCCATCGAGTCGCGCCGCCAAAGCCTACTCCGAGATCCTGGTGCGTTTTAAAACGCATGAAGACCAAATCCTGCCAACGGCATCCTTTTTAGCGATGGCGGAGAAACTGGATAAAATTATTGCTGTTGACCGGATGATTATCGAAACTGCGCTGACAACCATTAAAGAGCGCAATATGCAAGACCAGTATTTTGGCATTAATCTGTCACCGCGTACTGTGCATGACGATCAATTTGTGATCTGGCTGGAGCGGCGGTTATTAAAAGATGCCAATATTGCTTCCAAGCTAGTGTTTGAAGTGTCTGAGTTTGGTTTACAACAAAACCTGAAGACCAGTAAGCGTTTTATTGATATGGTACACCGTGCTGGTGCGCGTATTACCGTCGAAAAATTTGGCGTTGGCATTACCTCCTTTAAGTTTTTCCGTGATTTGAAACCGGATTACGTGAAAATGGACGGTAGCTATACCCGACATATCGATAGTGACAAGAACAATCAATACTTTATGCGGTTAATGATAGATCTGGCGCACCGGATTGGCGTAGGGGTATTCGCCGAAAGCGTCGAAACTCAGGAAGAGAAACATATGCTGGAGTCGTTATTCATCGACGGTAATCAGGGCTATTACATCGGCAAACCGACACCAATGTAAAGCCAACGCGACTTTAAGCCACGAGGGTTTTACTGAAAGGTAAAACCCTTTGTTTTATCGGGTTGTAAGCCCTGTGCCAAGGTAGCATAATATAGGCCCTAACTTACGTAACATATCCTTATGACTGAATTTCTGCTGTTGTTGCTCAGTACCATCCTGGTCAATAACTTCGTATTGGTAAAGTTTCTCGGTCTCTGCCCTTTTATGGGGGTCTCCGGTAAGCTGGAAACGGCGATCGGTATGTCTATGGCCACAACTTTCGTATTGACCCTGGCCTCGATTTGTAGCTACCTGGTCGATACCTATTTACTGGGTCCGCTGGATTTACTTTATTTACGCACCCTGAGCTTTATACTGGTTATTGCCGTGGTGGTGCAATTTACCGAAATGGTAGTCCATAAAACCAGTCCCAGTTTGTACCGGTTGTTAGGCATCTTCTTGCCACTTATCACCACTAACTGCGCTGTATTAGGTGTTGCGCTGTTAAACGTCAATGCCCGGCATAACTTTATCAACTCTGCACTTTACGGCTTTGGCGCCGCCGTAGGATTTTCGCTGGTACTGGTGCTGTTCGCCGCGATGCGCGAACGTTTAGCCGCCGCTGATGTCCCCGTGCCGTTTCGTGGTGCAGCAATCGCGATGATTACCGCTGGGCTGATGTCTTTAGCCTTTATGGGCTTTAGCGGTTTGGTGAAAGCGTTATGACATTGTTAAATGCTCTGCTCGCGCTTGGCGTGCTGTCCTTATTATTCGGTGCTCTGCTCGGCTATGCAGCGATTCGTTTTAAAGTAGAAAGTGACCCACTGGTCGAGCAGATTGACGATATCCTGCCACAAACCCAGTGTGGCCAATGTGGTTACCCCGGCTGTCGGCCCTATGCCGAAGCGATCGCCAATGGTGATGATATTAATAAGTGTCCACCAGGCGGTGAAGCGACGATTAAAAAGTTGGCCGAACTGCTTGGGGTAGAAGCTAAGCCGTTAAATGCCGCCCAGGAAGTCGCAGTAAAGCGCGTGGCCTTTATCCGGGAAGAGGAATGTATCGGCTGCACTAAATGTATTCAGGCTTGCCCGGTGGATGCGATTTTGGGTGCCTCGAAACAAATGCACACCGTGATCGCCGACGAATGTACCGGTTGCGATCTCTGTGTTGAACCCTGTCCGGTTGATTGTATTGATATGATCCCGGTCACCGTCACAGCCGAACGCTGGAAGTGGGATCTCAACACTATACCTGTTAAGCTGGTGGAGTAACGAGCGGTGCCAACTTTATTTCAACAAATTCAAGCCGGAACCCTGTGGGATTTTCATGGTGGCATTCATCCTCCGGCGCGTAAAGCCCAAACCAGTGGTAAACCTCTGGTGCAAATGCCCTTGCCTGACCGGCTCTATATCCCCATAAGACAGCATATCGGTGTTGCCGGCCGACTGATTGTCAGTGCCGGTCAACGGGTGTTAAAAGGTCAACCGCTGACGGTGGCCGACAACTCCATGGCGGTGCCGGTGCATGCGCCGACCTCTGGCACTATTTTAAAAATTACAGAGCATACCAGCGCTCACCCGTCAGCCTTACCTGAAACCACTGTTATACTAGCGCCGGACGGCAAAGAGGAATGGCGCGATCGGCGTCCGCTAAACATTGCCACCGCTGATCGGCACAGTATTTTAGAACGCTTACAGGATAGTGGCATTGCTGGTATGGGTGGTGCAGGCTTCCCAACCCACTTAAAAGCCGGTATGACACAACCGGTTGACTATCTGATTATCAATGCGGTTGAATGCGAACCTTATATCAGTGCCGACGATGCGCTGATGCAGGAAGCGCCGACAACGATTGTCAAAGGCATCGATATTCTGTGCCAGCTGCTCAGCCCCAAGGCGGTGCTAATTGGCATTGAAGCCGACAAACCTATTGCGATTGCAGCGTTAAAAGCCGCCTGTAGCCAACGCGAACATTACTATGTGCGGGAAGTCCCGGTTAAGTACCCGTCTGGCGGCGAGAAACAATTAATTCAGCTTTTGACTAATAAAGAAGTCCCCGCGGGTCGGCGCCCGGCCGATATCGGCATAGTCATGCACAACGTGGCAACCGCTTTTGCTGTAGCGCAGGCAGTGCTGGATGATCATCCTTTGCTCTCCCGTATCGTCACAGTGACCGGTGAAACCGTGCTGCAGCCGCAAAACGTGTTAGCTCTGGTTGGCACGCCGGTGAGTGCGTTGCTGGATTTCTGTGGTTTTCAGAGTGAACCACGACAAAAGGTCATTATGGGTGGGCCGATGATGGGCTTTACCCTACCCGATCTGAGTGTACCCATCGTTAAAACCACCAATTGTATTCTGGCGCCGAGCACGACTGAATTACCGGATGCCGGACCAGAGCTGGATTGTATTCGCTGTGGTCAGTGTGCCGATGCCTGCCCGGCGACCTTATTGCCGCAACAATTGTTGTGGTACAGCAAGGCCAAAGATACCGATAAGTTAAAAGAATATCATCTGGCAGACTGTATTGAATGTGGCGCCTGCGCTTATGTTTGTCCGAGTGAGATCCCACTGGTGCAATATTATCGGGTCGCGAAAGCAGAAATCCGCGAGCAACAACGTGAAGCCCTGAAAGCAGAACAAGCCAAGGCGCGTTTTGAAGCCCGTAATGCGCGGCTCGAAGCAGAAAAGCAACAACGGCTGGCACGCAATCAACAGCTGGCAGCAGCGCGGCAACAAGCTCAACCTGCTGACAGCCAGGATGCTGTCGCAGCCGCACTGGCCAGAGTTAAGGCTCAGCAAGACGCCAGCGCAGAGAAAAGTCGTGAACAGATCCTGGCTGAACGCGAACTGATAAAGCAACAAGCACTGGCCTATCAGGCGCAAAAAGCCCAAACCAATGAGAGTGCGGCAACACAGTCAGATACTAAGACCCCAACTGCTGCCAGCGATACTGCCACGACTCAGAGCGCCGCTGCAGAAGCAGATAGTAAAGCCGCTGCCATTGCGGCAGCTATCGCCCGGGCCAAAGCGCGCCGCGAGGTAGCTGCTGAACCTGATACCAGTGAGCAAGCGGCAGCAGAGGATCCACGTAAAGCAGCCGTGGCTGCTGCACTCGCCAGAGCTAAGGCGCAGCGCGCCGCGGCCGAACCTCTGACACCAGCAGCGACAGCTGAGACAAAGCCTGTTAGTCCTGCTGATGCCGAACCGGCTGCGATGGCGCCAGTCAGCGATGATCCAAGAAAAGCGGCCGTGGCTGCGGCACTGGCCCGGGCGAAAGCCAGACAGGCCGCAGCATCCGCAGAAAGCAGCCCAGAGCCCACGTCAAGCTCAGCCGCTGAAACCACGACACCAGTAGCCGAACAGCCGGACGCCCGCAAAGCTGCGGTCGCAGCGGCGTTGGCCAGGGCCAAAGCCCGTAAAGCACTGAGCAACGGGAACGGGAGCCAAACGGAATGAGTTTTAAAATAGCCAGTTCACCCCACCACCATAGTCAGCGCAGCACTCAGCAGTTGATGCAATGGGTCGCTTTAGCCGCCTTACCGGGGATCGCACTACAAGCCGTGTTCTTTGGCTATGGCGTGATTGTGCAACTGCTATTAGCGATTAGCACAGCCTGGTTGTCAGAGGCACTGGTGTTGTGGCTACGTAAAAAACCAGTGTTACCACGCTTACTGGATCATAGTGCGCTGGTTACTGCGGTATTGCTGGCAATTTCTATCCCGCCATACGCCCCCTGGTGGCTAATAGTAATAGGCACGGCTTTTGCCATCATTATGGTGAAACAACTCTATGGTGGCCTTGGCAATAACCTGTTTAATCCGGCAATGGCCGCCTATGTTATGCTGCTCATCTCTTTTCCGGTACAAATGACGCAATGGCTACCCCCGGTTAGCCTGCAACAGGCTGCGCTTAGCCCACTGGATGCATTCTGTATGGTGTTCACGCAGTATAGTTGCAGCGGTTTTAGCCTGAGCCAATTACAGCTGGGTATTGATGGTACGACGCTGGCTACTCCGCTCGATACGCTGCGTCAGGATCTGAATAATGGCCTGACGGTCAGTGAAAGCCTGCAACGCCCGGTGTTTTTTGCCTTCGCCGGTACTGGCTGGCTCTGGGTTAATCTCGCTTATCTGCTCGGTGGCATGCTGTTAATCAAGCTCAAGGTGATTAGCTGGCGTATCCCGCTGGCGCTGCTAGCCGGCCTGGCGGTCCCAGCTTTGTTGTTCTGGCTCGGATCCTCCGGCGCCAGTCCAAGTCCGCTGTTTCATCTATTTAGCGGCGCGACCATGTTGGCTGCCTTTTTTATTGCTACTGATCCGGTATCGGCATCGACCACTGATCGTGGCCGTTTATGGTATGGTGCCCTGATTGGTCTGCTGGTCTATATCATCCGCAGTTATGGCGGTTATCCGGATGCTTTTGCGTTCGCGGTATTACTAGCCAATATGTGCGTGCCACTTATCGATTACTATACCCGACCCAGAACTTACGGTCATAAAGCCAAGCGAGATGTTAAATGATTCGGTTTATCAGTAAAAATGCGCTGATTCTGGCTGCAGTCGCGCTAATCTGTGTGGCTATTTTAGGTATTGTCAATCAATTATCACAACCGCGGATCCAACAGCAATTATTGTTGAGCCGGTTAGCATTATTACAAGAAGTTTTGCCCGAACGGGCTGATGTTAAAACTTTGCTGGCCGACTGCGTTCTGATCACCGATGCCGAAGCACTGGGGCGACCAACAGCTCAGGCGGTATATCGCTGGCGTGACGCCGGGCAGCTACAAGCCTATGTGCTGGAAACCACGGCCCCAGACGGTTACAGCGGCAATATCGACTTACTGGTTGCAATCAGCCCACAAGGTCAGGTGCTCGGTACCAGGGTATTAAACCACCAGGAAACCCCCGGCTTGGGTGATAAAATTGAAAGCCGGCGCAGTGATTGGATCTTTAGTTTTAGTGGTAAGGACGCTACGGAGGTCAATCAAGCCCGTTGGGCAGTAAAAAAAGATGGCGGCGATTTTGATCAGTTTACCGGTGCCACCATCACACCACGCGCTATTGTCAATGCGGTATATCGTACCGCACAATTTGTGCAGCAACACCCCGAGCTGGCAAGCCTGTCAGCCAATTGTGAGGCACGCCAATGAGTCAGTTTAAAGAAATTAGTTTGCAAGGTCTGTGGAAAAACAACCCTGGCCTGGTGCAACTGCTGGGGTTATGTCCGTTACTGGCGGTAACCGGTACTGTCACTAATGCCCTGGGGCTGGGGCTGGCAACCTTACTGGTGCTGCTGGGCTCGAATATCGTCGTCTCCCTGGTCCGTTTGCACGTACCGGATGAGATCCGCATTCCGATCTTTGTACTGATTATCGCCAGCTTTGTCACCGTGGTGCAGCTGTTGATGAATGCTTTTACCTTTGGCTTGTATCAGTCACTGGGGATCTTTATTCCACTGATCGTCACCAACTGTGCCATCATCGGCCGTGCCGAAGCCTTTGCGTCAAAGAATCCGCTGGGCCCGGCAGCGCTGGATGCCTTGATGATGGGGCTGGGTTTCTTACTGGTATTACTGACTTTGGGTGCGATGCGTGAAGTGTTGGGGCAAGGTACGTTATTTGATGGTGCAGATTTGCTATTGGGTGACTGGGCTAAGGTACTGCGTATCGAAGTATTCCATAGTGACAATCATTTCCTGCTGGCGATGTTACCCCCCGGCGCCTTCCTCGGCATGGGTTTATTGATCGCCCTGAAAAATGTCATTGACCAGCGCCAGGCGCGCCGCCAAACCATCGAGAAAGGCAGCATTACCCGTGCCAGAGTCACCGGCTCAGTACAGTAAGACACTAATGAATAAAACAAAACGTATCGAAATATTAAGCCGCTTGCGTGCGGCAAATCCGAACCCAACCACTGAGCTGGAATACAGCTCACCTTTTGAGTTATTGATCGCCGTCTTGCTGTCGGCGCAAGCGACGGACGTGGGTGTGAATAAAGCTACCCGTAAGCTATTTCCGGTGGCGCGTACGCCTGCAGCCATGCTGGCACTGGGGGTTGACGGCGTTAAAGATTATATTAAAACCATTGGCCTGTTTAATACCAAAGCTGAAAATGTCATCAAAACCTGTCGCATTCTGGTAGAACAGCATAACGGTGAGGTGCCGGAAAATCGTGAAGCGCTGGAAGCCCTGCCCGGTGTCGGCCGCAAAACGGCTAATGTGGTACTGAATACCGCCTTTCGCTGGCCGACAATAGCGGTCGATACCCATATCTTTCGGGTATCTAACCGTACCAAACTGGCGCCGGGTAAGAATGTCGATGAGGTGGAACAAAAACTGCTAAAAGTGGTACCGGCCGAGTTTAAACTGGATGTCCACCATTGGTTAATTCTGCATGGCCGTTACACCTGTATCGCCCGTAAACCTAAGTGCGGCTCATGCCTGATTGAAGACCTTTGCGAGTTCAAAACGAAAACCGAATAGGAGTAAATAATGCGTATTTTGCATACGATGTTACGGGTTGGTAACCTGGAAAAATCCATCGCCTTTTATACCGAAGTAATGGGAATGAAATTGCTGCGGCAATCGGAAAATCCGGAATATAAATATACGCTGGCCTTCGTCGGTTATGGTGATGAGAGCAGTAACGCTGTACTGGAACTGACTTATAACTGGGGTGTAGACAGTTATGATTTAGGCTCAGCCTTTGGCCATATTGCGCTGGAGGTGGAAAACGTGTACGACGCCTGCGACAAAATTCGCGCCAAGGGCGGCGTCATCAGCCGGGAACCCGGGCCAGTTAAAGGTGGTACGACCGAGATTGCTTTTGTCCGGGATCCGGATAATTATGCGATTGAGTTAATTCAGAAAAAAGCCAGTTACCAGCAACTGTAAACTCAGCAGCCGCGCTTATGGCTCCTGGCCAGGCGCGGCCTCTATTGACGGAGCACGCTCTGCCCCGGTTTGCTGTATTGCAATTCTGCGTTGCGCCGCGCGCTCTAAACGCTGAATCAATTCATCTGAAAAAGTGTCCTGATACAACTTGCGCACCGTACCATCATTGAACATTAGATCGAGTTGTTGCTGCCATAGCGCAATTTCAGCGTCCGAAAAATCCAAAGAAAATGCCAGGTAAAGCGATACTTCGCTAATCGGCTGTAATGGCACCAGATTCAGCCCGGCCTGCGTAAAACGTGGTCCATGGCGCAGCACGTTAAGTGGGGTCAGCTCAGCCCGCCCCAGGCGTAACATTTGCACACAATCGCCGGCTCGTGACATTAGAACCAGATTTTGGCCTTCGTTAAAGCCCATGCTTTCTAAAGCTTGTTGATAAGAAGCACCGCGATAACCACAGGCAACATAGCGTTGGCTGAGTTCAGCGGCGCTGATACTTAAACCAGCGAGCTCAGCCGGGCCATAAAGCTGCATATCGAAAAATTTAACCGGCCCCACCCATTTGAACAAGGCTTCGCGCTCCGGATTACGCACCGTTTCAAACAACACCGATCTTGGGGTTTGTTGCGCTCGCTGTATCGCTCGCGCCCAGGGCATTAAAAAATACGCTCCCTGTTGCTGCATCCTGCGACTGAGCTCCTGTACCAGCTCAACCATGACACCGGCCGGTACGCCCTGCTCGTTCAGGTAAGTGCCGGGCATACTGTGCTCTGTGATAAAGACCACCGTATTGTGACACTGCTCTTGCTTGCACTTTTCAGCAGCCGACACAGCAAAACCTGACAACAACAACGCCAGTAACAACACCCGGTAACGCAATGACATCTGAGTTAACTTCCTGTTATGGTTATTTCAGCTTTTGACTGCCAAGCATGGCTTACAGCCAAACATCCTTACAATTCAATCAGGACTTTCTCATTTAATGACATAGCCAGATTATTATCATAATAAGCGGCTTCATTGATAAAAGTCGGATACACCACCGTCTCTCCCTGATAGGGAACGACGGTACCGTCAAATAAGGTAAACAATGGGTCTCCCGGATGGATCGGCTGATAATCCCGATCCTGCACATTTTTATGTACCATGCCAATACGCTCACCACGTTCGTTCATCGGCAATTTGATACTATGCAAATAACGGAAAGCTTCGGTTTGTTTTGGTAAGGCCGGCAACGCATCCTTATTATAGAGCTCGACAAAATCCAAAATATGCTGCGTCATCCGATGCATCAGCTCCAGCACGTCTTGTCGTAATACCGACTGTGGCTGTGGTCCCACTTCTACCAGCACACCATAGCGACCCAAGGTACACATCAGTGCATGATCTTCAGCAGCAAAATGATCTTCATCACGCGAGATAATGGCTTCCGGCATTTTCATTTTGACGTAGGCAGCCAGCTTATTATAAAAGGGGCCGGCTTGCGTCAGGATTAGGCAGGCGCCCATATTGCTGGTGGTATTATGCAGGTCAATCAGCAGATCAATGCGGGCATTGCCTTTTGGCCCCAGTTGCGCGTTCAGCACCTTGGCACGGCTTTGTTCGTAATTACTCAGGTCAGGATTCGCCAGATCGACGGTTTTAAATTGACGATTTAAATCACTGTGCAGGTAGCGTTTGTTGGCGTAGTGCGCTTCCGGGTTAGCCCAAACGGTTTCGGTAGTAAAGCTACTGCGAGTAATTTGCTCAGGTTGTTGCTGATACTGCTTTACCAGGTAAATGCCAGAGAATTCGTTCCCATGCACGCCGCCAACAATGGCAACCTGTTTGATCTGATCCATTTCCCAACTCCTAACTGTCAAAGTGCCGCCGGCCAGCAAAATGCCAAAACGATAAACCCTGATAAAAATCAGGGCTTATTATGGCGTTGTTTGGTTGTAATGAAAATAAGCAAAAGGTGGGGATTGCAGATTAATTCATACTTACGCAGCTGGCTTGGCCAGACTGTCGATTAATTGTTGCTGTTTTACCAGCTCATTATGCAGGATCTGCTGCGCCTGACAGACGCATTTGCCACATTGACTACCCACACCTAACTGTGCTTTTAACTCACGCATCGTTTCGGCACCGCCGGCAATAGCTTGCTTAATGGCTTTATCCGTTACCGCTTTGCAAATACAAACAAACATGGCGCAGCCTCTTCTCAGAAAACTGCGCCATCATAATATTATTGCGAATCGTTATCAATAGCTTTTTGATGCTGATTGACAAAAAGAGCCCTGCTTAGGGCGTGTTGACGTTTTCTGCTTAGATTTTGTTCGCACTGGCGGCGCTTTGATCGCGAAACGAGGAGCGCAGTTTAGTTATTCTAAATAAGTGACGAGTGCCAAAGAGCAAAGCGCCGCCAGCGCGAACCCTTCGGGCAGCGTTTGGCTGGCGTTTCTACTGCGTTATCGCTTGTTCATGTAGAATAACTACACATCACAAGCTCTGCCTTGTATAAACACCAGCCAAACGGCTGCAAAAACAAGCAGCAAACGTCAACACGCCCTAACGAAACAGCACTTTTTCTTGCTGGAACCAGTGCACACAGAAGGCAATCAGTGCTGCCGCTAAGGCGACAGTCGCCCCGAAAATCAGCGCAATCATGGTGCCGTCTGCTGTGCCTTTAATCAATTCCTTAATTGCCAGTGCAACATTCATTACCGGAATTAACGCCGTTTTCCCGGTCAACTCAACTCCCGGCATCATCGCTGCCGCCAGTGGCACAAACATCAGAATCGACAACGGGCTCATATAGTTTTGTGCTTCTTTAAAGGTTTTGGCGTAAATCGAAATCGCCAGCAGCAAGGAGGCAAAAATGGCTGAAGTTGGCACAATCATCAGGAAAATTAATAACAACTCAACCGTAGCAATGGCGCCCATCGCTTCCTGCACCACGGCAAAACCCGCGAATGAACCAATAATAGCGCCCCAGATCCCAAAGCTGGCCACCGTTATCAGCGCGCCCGCTAAACCGGTGGTGAGTACCGTTAAAAACTTACCCAATACAATCGCTGAACGGCTTACCGGGCAAATCAACAAGGTTTCCAGCGTACCGCGCTCTTTTTCACCGGCGCCCATATCAATGGCCGGATAAGATGCACCCAGCAAACACAATGGAATCAGGATGTAAGCAATCAAGGCGCCAAACTTTTCACCAATATTTTCGCGTTTATCGGCCGTATCAACTTTTTGTACTGACACCGGTTTTAAAATAGCGGTCAGTTTTACCGGATCGACCCCCAGTGCTGATAAAGACTGGCGTTGTAACTGGCCGGTATAATTTTCCAGTAACTCATTAAAGTAACGTGACATAAAATCCAGCTGACTGGACTGATTATAAATCAGCTGCCACTGGCTTTGCTCAACACTCTGCTGCTTAGCCTGAAAATCGTCCGGGATCACTATCGCCACCGCGAACTCACCGGCACGAATTGCGGCCGTCAGCTCCTCCGGCGTCGTTAACGTCGACTCAACGCGGGTAAAGTTCTTGTGATAGAACAGGGCTTCAGCGAATTCAGGTGCCTGCTCTGCATTAACAATCACATACTTATGTTGCTCCTGCGCAGCTTTGGCGGTAGTAGAGGATAAGACCAGCCCCATAATGCCGAAAATCACCGGAAAGATAAAAATCGGTAGCAAAATAACAAAGATCAGCGTTTTACGATCGCGCATCAGCTCAGTGAGTTCTTTTAAATAAACCTGCCACATCAGGCTGCTCCTTGCTCATTGGATTGTTGTTTTAACACAGCTAAAAAGGCGTCACGCAAATCACCGGTCGGTGCCAGGGCTTTAAACTCCGCCAGATCACCGGAAAACGCACTGATCCCTTTATCAATCACTACCACCCGGTCACATAAGCTGGCCACTTCATCCAGATGGTGCGTAGAGAAAATCACCGGGGTACCGACCTGTTTTAAGCCTTTAATAAAATCCAGTACCGTCTGTACCGTCATAATATCCAGGCCGGTGGTGGGTTCGTCCAGGATCACCACCTTCGGCGAGTGCACCACCGCGCGGGCAATAGCAGTTTTTTGTTTCATACCGGTCGACATATTGTCGGCACGACGGCTGGCGAAGTCATGCATATTCAGCATGGTGAACAGCTCATCAATCCGTTGCTTTAAAGCGGCCTCCTTCATGCCGTGCAGTCGGCCGAAATAGGCAATATTTTCATAGGCACTCAGCTTACCGTACAGGCCGGTATCAGCCGATAAAAAACCAATTTGTTTGCGCGCTTTAACCGGCTCGCGCAGCACATCGACACCGTTAATCAGTACCGAGCCGGCATCCGGCTTCAATGCCGTAGAGAGCATGCGCAAGGTGGTGGTTTTACCGGCACCATTGGGGCCTAATAAACCCAATACTTCGCCCTGCCCGCAATGAAAACTAACATCACGCACCGAGCGAAATTCTTTATCGGCATAGCGCACATCCTGTTTTTCGGTATCAGAAAGTTTGCTGCCTTTACCAAGAGCAAATGCCTTGGCCAGATTTTTTATTTCAATCATCTGCCTGTCCTGTTATGGCCTTCTACGTGGACGAAAATAATCCGTATTTGCATAAAACTCCGCCTGTTGATTTGCGGCGTACCAACCCGGTACCCCCAGCAAGGGTAGCGGTGTTAGCTGCAGATTATCAAGCAGTAAGTGATTGTTAGCAATTTGCAGCAGCAGCTTTTCATCGAGAAAAGTGTAAGCATCTGTTAAAGACCACTGGCTAAAGCCCGTTGGCACCTCGATAAATAGTGCTTTGGCAGTTAAACCGATAAAAGGCACTGTTGCCATTTCATAAATGGCATGGCCAAAAATCAGCGGCCGCACCCCCTGCCACCAGTCAGCCCGCTGCAGCCAAAAGCTTTGTTGCCACTGGTGATCGCGCAGTAAGCCAGCATGTGCCACCGCTGAGGGTTCCAGACAAAGCACCACACCACACTCATCAAATAACGTCAGCTTATTGCGCAGCAGCGTGCGTTGTTTCTGGCCATACTGGGCGATCTCCGCGATATGCATTTGGTTTAACAGCGCCTTACTGCGGGGCAACAAACACCAAATCAGCGCCCCAAAAAAGTCATGCCAGTTTGCTGCCCGGGTCGGGATTTGCCGGGTGGCGAAAATAAAATCTTCATAATAACGGCCATCCTGCTCCAATAGCGCATTTTCAACAAAGCTAAAGTCGGTGTTACTCCGCCAGTGGTTAAGCTGAGCCGGTTCGGGCCACTGACTCTGGTTTTGCAGAGGAAAACGCGCCACCAAATCAGTAAAAATGGGATTGGCCGTTAGTAAGGCGGCAGACCAGTCGGCAGGTGGGGTAAAACGGCTTTTTGATGAATTTTTCAGCATTGTTGACTTTCAGTAATCGGAGCAGTGATAAATTTCGCCCAGCAGCCCAAAAAGCACTTGCAATTTTAAGCGGGCATGGCACAGTCAGAGGGTACGTATAGACGTACATACTGCCAAACTATGTGTTATTTAATTTGATTATCAGAGGTTATCATGTGTTCGATATTTGGGGTGCTTGACATCAGAACCGATGTTAAAGCATTGCGCCAGCAGGCGCTGCAGTTATCTAAGTTATTACGTCATCGTGGCCCGGATTGGTCCGGGATCTGGAATAACGACAATGCCATTCTGGTGCACGAGCGCCTGGCCATCGTAGATACTGAAAATGGTGCCCAACCCCTCATTAATGATAATCGAAATCACATTCTGGCAGTGAATGGTGAGATCTACAATCACAAACAACTGGAAAAAAATCTGGCCACGCCCTATCCGTTTAAAACCAAGTCGGATTGTGAGGTCATTCTACCGCTGTATTTAGAGCACGGCGCTGAGTTTATCGACAGCCTGCATGGTATGTTCGCGTTTGTGCTGTACGACGCCGAACAAGACCGCTACCTGATCGCCCGTGACCATATCGGTATTATTCCGCTGTACTATGGCTATGACGAGCATGGTCAACTGTTTGTGGCGTCAGAATTAAAGGCGCTGGTGCCGGTGTGCAAGCAAATTAAAGAATTCCCACCGGGTCATTACTTTGACAGCAAAATTGGCGAGCTACGTAAATACTACCAGCGCGACTGGATGCAGTTTGATGCGGTAAAAGATAACCCGGCCAGCGAGGCGGAGTTAAAAGCCGCGCTGGAACACAGTGTTAAAACCCACCTGATGTCAGACGTGCCCTATGGTGTGCTGTTATCCGGAGGTCTGGATTCGTCGCTGATTTCGGCCATTGCCCAGCAATTTGCCAAGCGCCGGGTGGAAGATGATGATCAAAGTGAAGCCTGGTGGCCGCGGTTGCACTCCTTTGCCGTTGGCTTGCCCGGCTCACCGGATCTGGCGGCCGCACAAAAGGTCGCGGACGCCATCGGTACTGTGCATCACACCATCCATTTTAGTGTGCAGGAAGCCTTAGATGCGCTGCGTGATGTGATTTATCATTTAGAAACCTATGACGTTACCACCATCCGCGCTTCAACGCCGATGTATCTGATGGCACGGAAAATCAAAGCCATGGGCATTAAGATGGTGCTATCGGGCGAAGGCTCGGATGAAATCTTCGGCGGCTATCTGTATTTCCATAAGGCGCCCAACGCCAAAGAGTTCCACGAAGAGACGCTGCGTAAGCTCGAGCGCTTACATATGTTCGACTGTAACCGCGCCAACAAAGCCATGTCAGCCTGGGGTATTGAAGCCCGTGTGCCCTTCCTGGATAAGGAATTTATGGACGTGGCGATGCGTTTAAACCCGCAAGCGAAGATGTGCGGTGGCGGTAAGATGGAAAAGCATATCCTGCGTCAGGCCTTTGATGGTTTACTACCCAATGAAATCCTGTGGCGTCAGAAAGAGCAATTCTCAGATGGCGTTGGCTATAACTGGATCGACAGCCTGAAAGCCCATGCCGCGAAAGAGATCAGTGATCAGCAGATGGCGACTGCCAGCTTCCGCTTCCCGGTCAATACGCCGGACAGCAAAGAGGCCTATTACTATCGGGTGATCTTTGAAGAGCACTTCCCGCATGCTGGCGCCATTGCTTGTGTACCGGGCGGTAAATCCGTCGCCTGCTCTACGCCGGAAGCTCTGGCCTGGGATGCCAAAATGGCCGAGCTGACGGATCCGTCTGGTCGTGCCGTGCGCGATGTACACGCTCAGGGTTATTAACCGCACAGTCAAGTGTAGACCCAGCCAAGCGCTGACAAAGCAGAGCGCAGCGAAAGCCAAGCACTAACAAGCCAAACCCGGTCCGCCGGGTTTTTTGTTGCCCGTAGCGCAGCAAAACTTGAATTGTCATCCGACACTGGCAGAATACGCCTTTTATTTCCGGACTATTCGCTAATGAAACCTGCTGTTACATCTTTACTTTTCGCCGCTGGCTGCATTCTCAACCTTGCTGGCAACCTTGCTGGCAGCCTTGCTGTCGCGGCAGATACGCCTGCGCTATGGTTAACCGAGCAGCATCTCGCTGGCCAATGGCTCACCGATGGCAACGGGCAGACGATCCCGGATCCACAAAGTTCAGGGTTAACCTACCGCCATGGTGAACTGGTGCATATTGGCGATAATAGCGCGACCCCGGCGCTTAGAAACAAGCTGCTGCGGATCAACCCGGCAACCGGGCAGCTGGTCGCACCACCCCTCGCCATTAACGTTAACCCGGCGCTAAAACAGAGCTGCTTTGCCGAGCTGTTAGCCGGCGATCCAGACTGGGAATCCCTGACCTGGGATCGCCTGGACGACAGCACGCTAATCAGCGTCACCGAAGACTCCAGCAAATTTCACTTAACCGCAGATTGCGCCCGGCGCTTCGGCGTTACCCATTCCACCGCCTATCCGACCCTACTGGTAAAAATCCGTACCGATAAAGCCTTAAGCTTTGCCGAGGTCGTCGCGGTGCGGCCAGTACAGTTCCCGGCAGCAGCTCAGGTTGGTAACTTCCCAAATGATGGCATTGAAGGCCTGGCGTTTGACAATCAGCGTAACCTGTATCTGGCGCTGGAGAAAAATCAGGCCAATGCGCCGATGCTCTTTGTCACGCCCTATAGCGACGATTTCTGGCTCAGCGATGATTTTGTTAAGATTACCGACCTCAAGTTGCCGCTGCCGGTACCGGATGCCAAAGATCACCCGATCAATGGTCTGGACTTTCTACCAGCCAGAAAAGAGGGCCATCCCGGTTATCTGCTGGCTGCGGCACGCAATGATGATCAGCTCTGGGTGCTGGATTTAAGCCGGCAGCAACCGGCAAAGGTGATTCCACTGCGTTTTTACGCGCCGACCCGTCCAGACAGCAGTTGCCCGCCCTATGAGCCGCTGGCTAATACCTCGATCGAGGGTGTTGCCGTGGTAGGTGATCAGGTGGTGCTCGTCAACGATCCATGGAAGCGGCATTATCCGGAGAATATTCAATGTCCGGATAATGCTGCGGCGTTTCAGCAGTTCTCACCGCTAATCTTCAAGCTGGCTATTGACCCACGCTGGTTTAATTAGACTAAAGGCTCACCTTCTTCCGTTTCAACCGGCTTCGGTGGCATCAAGTCTTCACGACTCAGCCCCAGTAACACTGCCACCGAGCTGGCAACATAAACGGAAGAGTAGGTTCCCACAGCAATACCAAACAGCAGTGCAGTGGCAAAGCCATGGATTAAAGCACCGCCTTTAAAATACAGTACAAATAGCACTAGCATAGTGGTCGCCGAGGTGATCACGGTGCGGTTTAGGGTGGAGGTAATGGCCTGATTGACCGTTTCTAATACGCTTTCATCCCGCAGCTTACGGAACATTTCCCGTACCCGGTCAAACACCACAATCGTATCGTTAATCGAATAACCAATTAACGCCAGAATGGCTGCCAGTACCGTTAAATCAAATTCAATTTGCAGCAGTGAAAACAAGCCCAGCGTTAAAATCACATCATGTGCCAGCGCCAGTACCGCACCCAAGGATAAACGCCATTCAAAACGAAAACCAACGTAAACCAGGATCCCCAGTAAGGCAACCAGTACTGCCAGCCCACCATCCTGTTTTAGTTCTTCACCGACGCTCGGGCCGACAAACTCAACCCGACTCAGCGTCATCGCGACATCACTTTGTGCCTGCAATAGCTGAAACACTTGCTCGCCAAGCTGCTGCTGCACAGCGCTGGCGCCTGAAGGTAAGCGCACCAGCACATCGTTACTGCTGCCAAAAAACTGCACCACCGCTTCGGCATAGCCGGCCTGTGTCAGATGTTGACGCAATAAGTCCAGATTAGCCGCCTGGGCAAAACTTAATTCCAGCACGGTGCCGCCGGTAAAATCCAGACCCCAGTTAATCCCTCGGGTAAGTAACAATGCAATCGACAACAGCACTAACAGCGAGGAAAGCCCGACGGCAAACCAGCGAAAACGCATAAAATTTAAAGAGGTATCAAACTTAAATAGCTGCATAACAGCTCCATAACAATAAACCATAGCTAACGCGGATCAGTGACTGACCCAGCAACAAAAACAGCAAGCGATAACAGGTTTATTGTTGTGGTGGTGCGCGGGCACTAAAGCTGGGATGGAATGGGGTCTGATAAAAGTAAAAAACCGCAGCATTAAGCAGCTGGGAACCAGTTACAGCGATAGCTAACGGGCTGATACTGGCATTATCATCATTGTCGTCAGCGGCGGTAGCACGCTCATTTAAGCTGTAAACTTTTGCGGTGACGGCCGTTATCTGATGATCAGCAAGTGGCGCCAGCCGTAAATCTTGCACGGCAAAGCCTTGTGGCGTGCACAACAAGCTTAAATACAACAGGATGGCAAAACCGCTAAACCAGCGCATACATCTCCGCAACAGACAGGGTTCCCGGCAGGGAATCCACTTGTTAATGATGACGGTGCCCGGCAAAATTAACAAGATGCAGTGATAAAAAAACTGTCGCTATGCCCCGCCCCTGGCAATCTGCTATGATCTGCCCTTTAGCTTTGCAGCTAAGTTTGCTGCAAATAAGTTGCGATACGGCGCTAACCGTCTTTGGCGGTCTGAGGATTAACAGCTATGCAAAATCACTTTCGGGTACTGGGAATAAAGTCCAATGCCAGTGAGGATGAAATTAAAAAGGCCTACCGACGCTTAGCCAATAAGTATCACCCGGACAAGCTACATGGCCAGACCGAAGAGGAACAGGCTCAAGCCGCGATGCAATTGCAGCGCGTCAAAACAGCTTATGAGGTGCTGTCTGATCCCAAGCAGCGCAGTGCTTTTTTAAAAGATTTCAATAACGTTATCGTTTCCGATCCTACTGCCGCGATGCGTGAGCTGTGGGATGAATATTATGGGTGAAGCCAGATGGCAAAAAAGTTAAATCTGTCACATATCCGCCAGTTACAAACTGATGCTAAAGAAAATATCGAATCTTACAGCGATCCGGAAAACCCGAAAGCGCTGGAACAGTTCACCAGTAAAATGAAAGCAGTACTGTTAGCCGATCCGGTAATGCTGGAGTCCGTGCCGGAATACCTGCCGCTAGCCTTGGCCGGCCGGGTACAATTTCCGGCTGCAGCCAAAACGCAATGGCGACAATGGCTGGCCAGCGGAAAAATGCCGTCATGGGATGAGTTTAAAGTTTCAATTGCGTTTAATAATGCCGATCTGCCTTTAGTCAAAGCGGTCAGAACCCACTCTGAAAGCTTATTGATTGAAGCCTGTGCTGCATTATTTTTACTGGCTGAAGAGAAGCCGCTGCCCGCCGCCAAACGTAAAGCCAAACAAGATGCTAACGACGATAGCTACGAAGCTGATGAGCAGGCAGCGGACGAAGATGAAGACTATGCCGCCGACGATTATGATGGCTATGCTGCCGAGGATGACGACAGCGACGAAGAAGGCTATGACGATCAATATGATGAAATCCGCTTTAAGCACGAGGGCTAATAATGAGTACTGAGCTGATTAAAATCGCGGCTGACGAAATCCGGCAACTGGCGTTGGTCGAGCCAAAACAAGCGAGCGAGCGCTTTGAGATCATTGCCAACACCATGAGTGATGCGCAGCTGTCCGAAGTCATCGAACAAATTGACATCGTCACTCTGACCCAGATCAACAGTCAGCACGATCTGTCTTTTCCATCGATTATTTCTGAGCTGATGACGCCGGAGAAGATCCGTGACATCGTTTGTCAGCAACCGCTGTACTGGGAAGAAAAGATCAAAAACAATGCCGAAGAGCTGAAACAACATACCTTCGATTTTTTGACTTATCTGATCCGTACGCAGGAAACCGAAGAGAAACAGGCTGAAATACTGGAGTGTATCGCCGAAGATCCGGCTGGTTTATTCTATCTGTCGATCCCTTTTATCGAAATTTACCGAGGTGAAATTCTCGAATACGAGAACTATTGGGAAGACAAACTGTACGAAGATGAAGAACATCTGGAAGAAGCAGAAGCCTACACCGAACGGCAATTGGCAGAAGACGCCCATAACATCGGGTATGATGATCCCAAAAGTCTGCTGGCACTGATCCGGCAATTAACCCCGAAAGTTGAAACCTCGATTAAAGCCCTGATCCGCGATGAAAAATCAGGCTGGGAAAGCATTATCAGTAAGTTTGCGACTGAGCTGGTGATGCAGGCAAAAGAGAAAAACAAAGTCGAAGATGAATTTGCCGAAGTGGACGATATGTTCAGCTTTCTGGATTAAGGGATAGCGCCATGCAGTTAGTGGTTCGTGAAGCGTCAGCCGGTCCATTTTTAAGTCAGGTACTGCAACAAGCACTGTCGGAGCAACAACTCAGCGCCTTGCAATTGCAACAAATAAAAAGCAAAGCGGTGCTGATGAGCCTGAAATTTGCCGATAAATTTTACAATAAATATAAGATGCATTTATTGGAGCAAGCGGCTTATGACGTGATTGGTATTACCAGTCTCGGCTTACGGGCTCTGTCGGACGGTGATCCGCAGCAAGCATTGCAGGCACTGCTGAGTCAGGAAGGTATCGTTAAACCTTTTCAGAAAGGCTGGTCCATGCTGTCGGCGGTAAGCCGTAAAACGCCAGGCAAAAACTCCTTGTATGGCGAGGTCGATGAGCAGCTGTTGCAGCAAGTCTCCTCCCCTCCGGATGCCGAAGACTGGCCGGGCTGGCAGGCTTATCAGCAAGCACTGACCGAACACCATCGGCATCAGGCGATGCAACTGCTGCGGCAACAGTTTTACCAAAAACAAGTGTTTGATGAATTTGAACACTTTAGTCTGGAAGAAGTGCTGGCCGAAGTGGTGTTATACCGGGCGATCTGCAGTGGCGATAAAGTCCGCCAGGATCTGAAAAAGCGCTTGCGGCAGATTAATCTGGCCGAGCATTGGTTTAGCGAAACCTATCTGCTATTGCAGACCGAGGCGGTTTTAAGCGAGCTGCCAGCGGAAAACGCTGCAGCGATCCGTGCCGATCTGGGACAGCACTTTATTCCTGCCTTGTTGCGCACCTTGCAGTTTTGCCGTGATTATCAAAGTCTGCAGCAGACTGACGCTACTCCGGAAAAGCTGGATGCCTTCGAGCACAAACATGGCCTGCAGAGCCCGTTGCTCGGCTGGCCACATTATCTCGAACTCTGAACAACTGGTCAGACCGCACTCCGGTACCGGTCTGACCAGTGTTATTAACTACTATTAGTGACGACACTAAGGCCACACTATGAAAACCCCACCACGCTTACAACCACTACTTGATGAGGGGCTAATCGATGACGTGCTGTATGCGTTAATGAGTGGCAAAGAAGCCTCGGTGTATGTGGTGCGCTGTGGTGAGCGTATCTGTTGTGCCAAAGTTTATAAAGACGCGGCACAGCGTAGTTTTAAAAAAGCGGCGCAATATCAGGAAGGTCGCAAAGAACGCAGCTCGCGCCGCGCCAGAGCAATGGAAAAAGGCTCAGGCTATGGCCGTCAACAAGCCGAAGCCAGTTGGCAATCGGCTGAAGTTGATGCCCTGTTTAAATTAGCCGCTGCCGGTGTAAGAGTGCCAACACCTTATGGTTGCTATGATGGCGTGCTGTTAATGGAGGTGGTGCGGGATGCAGATGGCGATGTGGCGCCACGCTTAAATGATATCAGCTTAAGCGCGGAACAAGCCCGGCGCGATCACCAGACAATGATGCAGGCTATCTTGCGGATGCTGGCAGCCGGTCTGGTGCATGGCGACTTGTCAGAATTTAACGTGTTGCAGGACCCGACTGGCCCGGTAATTATCGACTTACCGCAGGCGGTGGATGCCGCAGCCAATAATAATGCGCGCTGGATGTTAACACGCGATGTCGATAATATTACCGCCTACTACGCCCGCTTCGCGCCTGAGCTTGCAGCCACCCGTTATGCTGATGAGCTGTGGGACTTATTTGAAGCCGGGAATCTGGATCCGAACCAGACGTTGACCGGCGTCTTTAGCAAAACTGCCGCTGCCGTTGACCTGGATGCGGTGTTACAAGAGATCCAGGCTGCCAGTGACGAAGCCGCAGCAAGGCGTGAGCGCCAGCAACATCCATCGGACTGAGCGATAAAAAGCTTAGCTTTTATGAATACCATAGCGTTTGAGATACCACAGCGCCAACGGCGTTTCCAGAATCAGATAGGTTACCAGCGTAAACCAGAACCAATTGCTGTTGCCAAACACCAAATCAAACTGCTGGCCACTGCCCCAAAATTTACTGCCAACAATCAGTAACGCCAAAGCCGTGGTTAACACGTCAAACAGCGCCACTTTACGCAGATCAGCTCCTGCCACCCGCGGATAAAACCAAAAGTAGGCGCTGCAGACCAGCACCAGATTTAAAAGAATTACCGCAAGTTCAGCAGTCACCATCATGTCCTGTTCTGTTTGCTACCTTAGCCAAGCACCTTAATCGCCGCACTTAATCCATCCAGCGTTAACGAAAACATCCGCTGCTGCATAATCTCGCGGATAATACTGATCGAATGATAATGCCGCCACCACTCAGCCGGCTGCGGATTAAGCCAGACGGCTTTTGGGTATTGCGCCAGCAAGCGCTCAAGCCACACCCGACCCGGCTCCTGATTCCAGTGTTCAACACTGCCACCGGGATAATCAATTTCGTAAGGTCCCATGGTCGCATCGCCGACAAAAATCAGCTTGTAGTCACTGCCATAGGTATGAATAAGATCTAACACGCTGATTTGCTCAGTATGCCGGCGCTGGTTATTGCGCCAGACGCCTTCATAAACACAGTTATGAAAGTAAAAAAACTCCAGATGTTTAAACTCGCTGCGCACCGCGGCAAACAGTTGTTGGCACAACGCGATATAGTCATCCATCGAGCCACCAACATCAAACAGCATCAGCACTTTCACCGCATTATGCCGCTCTGGCACAAAGCGCAGATCCAGATACCCCGCCTGCTCTGATGTCGCCTGAATCGTACCCTTTAAATCCAGCTCGGTTGCTGCACCGCTGCGGGCAAACCGCCGTAACTGCCTGAGCGCCAGTTTGATACTGCGGTTATTCAGCTCACTACTGCTGTCTAAATCTTTAAACTCACGTTTATCCCAAACCTTGACGGCGCGGCGGGCACCACTACCTTGCTGACCTATCCGCACCCCTTCCGGGTTAAAACCATAGGCACCAAAAGGCGAGGTACCGCCGGTACCAATCCATTTATTGCCACCAGCATGGCGTTTTTGCTGCTCTGCCAGCCGCTCACGTAACTGCTTTAGCAGCGCTTCCAAACTCCCCATACCTTGCAAGGCGGCTTTATCCTCTGCCGACAGTTGCCGGATAAGATCCGGAATTAACCAGTCATCCGGGATCTGACTGGCCAAATCGACTGCTGCTACACCTTCAAAATACTCGGCAAAAGCCCGGTCAAATTTATCGTATTGGCTTTCATCTTTTACCAGCGTAAGTCTCGCCAGTTGATAAAAGGCTTCCGTATCGGCAAACACCAGTTGCTGCTGCAGCGCATTAAGCAAGTCCAGCAGTTCGGTGATACTGGTTTTCACCCCCTGCTGACGTAGTGTAAAAAAGAAGTCGACCAGCATCTAGCGCCCTTGTCGCTTAGCTAAAAATGCCAGTTTTTCAACCAGCTGCACATCCTGCTCGTTTTTGAGTAAGGCTCCGAACATCGGCATCAAGCCACCTTGTTGCTGTTTTTGCTGTAATACTTCGGTGGGGATTTGCTCTGCCAGCAATAACTTTAACCAATCCAGTAATTCTGAGGTTGAAGGCTTTTTCTTCAACCCTGGCAGCTCGCGCAGCTCAAAAAATACCTCCAGGGCGGTACTGAGTAGCTGTTGGCGGATTTGCGGGAAATGCACCGCGACAATCTGGCGTAACGTGTCGGCATCCGGAAAGCGGATATAGTGAAAAAAACAGCGGCGTAAAAACGCATCCGGCAGCTCTTTTTCGTTGTTTGAGGTAATCAGCACAATCGGCCGCTGCGCCGCGCTAACCTGCTGCCCGGTTTCATGCACATAAAAGCTCATCCGGTCCAGCTCGTGTAACAAGTCATTCGGAAATTCGATATCAGCTTTGTCAATTTCATCAATTAACAACACTGGCCGCCGCTCGGCACTAAATGCCTGCCACAGCTTGCCGGGTTTAATATAGTTGGCAATATCATGCACCTTGTCGCTACCCAACTGACTATCCCGTAACCGCGACACCGCATCATATTCATACAAGCCATGTTGTGCCTTGGTAGTTGACTTGATATGCCATTGAATCAAATCGGTACCTAAACTCTGCGCCAGCTCTTCTGCCAACCGGGTTTTACCGGTACCGGGCTCGCCTTTTAACAGTAGCGGTTTTTCCAGTGTGATAGCGGCATTCACCGCCAGCGCTAGTTCAGCGGAAACGATATAGTTTTCAGTACTGTGAAATGACATAACTTCCTCGGGTTAAAGTGCAATCTGCTATAACTTATAGCCAAATGCTTCTTCAGTTTTTTATTAAGATGCGTATGCTTATAACCAATATCTTCTGATTCTGGAGTTTTTTATGGCTAATGTATACGCTGATAACACATTGTCGATCGGGCGCACCCCGCTGGTCAAATTAAACCGGGTGGTTAAAGGCGCTAATGTTTACGCCAAAATTGAAGCCCGTAACCCGAGTTTCAGCGTTAAGTGCCGCCTCGGTGCAGCACTGATTTGGGACGCCGAAAAGCGCGGGATCTTAACGCCGGAGAAAGAGTTGGTGGAGCCAACGTCCGGCAACACCGGTATTGCACTGGCCTTCGTTGCTGCCAGCCGCGGTTATAAACTCACCCTGACTATGCCTGCGACCATGAGCCTGGAGCGCCGCAAGCTGTTAAAAGCACTGGGGGCTAATCTGGTGCTGACCGAAGGCCCGAAAGGCATGAAAGGCGCTATTGAGAAAGCCAAAGAAATTCAGGCTTCTAACCCAGATAAATATCTGATCCTCGGCCAGTTTGATAACCCGGCGAACCCACAGATCCACTTTGAAACCACCGGCCCGGAAATCTGGCATGATTTGGATGGTCAAGTTGATGTATTTGTGGCAGGCGTGGGCACGGGTGGCACTATCACTGGGGTTAGCCGTTTCTTTAAACAGGAAAAACAGCATCCGTTGCTCAGTGTTGCTGTTGAGCCGGTGGAATCACCGGTGATTACCCAGGCCAAAGCGGGTGAAGAATTAAAACCAGGTCCGCACAAAATTCAGGGCATCGGTGCCGGCTTTATTCCGTCAGTACTGGAGCTGGATTTGATTGACCGGGTTGAGCAAGTCAGTAGCGATGATGCTATTGCTATGGCGCACCGCTTGATGAAAGAAGAAGGGATTTTAGCCGGTATTTCCTCAGGTGCTGCGGTGGTTGCTGCCGCCCGTCTGGCGGAATTACCCGAATATGCCGGTAAAAATATCGTGGTGATCCTGGCCAGCGCTGCCGAACGTTATTTAACGAGTCCGCTGTTTGCTAATGTTTTTAGCGAGCAAGAGCTATCGGCTTAACGCTGATTTCAGGTTAGGGGCCGCTTTTTGCGGCCCTTTTTCTTTACAGAACTGACAAAAGCACGCATTATTCCAGACAGCATCATCAATAAGACGGTAGTGTTATGCGTAATTATCTGGTTTTTATCGGCGTGCTGGCTTTATTGCTGGTTGGCTGCGAACGTAACCCGCAAGTTAATGCTCAGCTCGGGACGCCAGAGTACATCGCCGGTGAGTTTTTTCATGCGATATACAATGAAAAAGATCTGACTAAAGCAAAAGGCATGGCCACGGCGGATTATGCCAGTTTACTCAGCAGCTATGGCTCAGCGCGTCAGGCCGGCCGTACTTTGTTTAATATGAATTTTGATAACGTACAGATCAACGTCAATCGTAGTGGCCGTAATTTGCGCGAGCAATATCAAGATGACGCCACTATTCAGCTGATTTTGGACGGCGAGTTTGATGGTAAACGGATTCAGGAAGTGCGTACCGTGGTGCTGGTGCGCCAACGCGGCAAATGGCTGGTAAATGAGGTGCAGGCCGATAAATTTAGCACCTCAATCCGTTAGTCTATCGTCAACACGCCCTACTTACGACTAAAAAACGCCTGCAGTCGTTGCTGACAGGCGTCACTGTGCAGTAACTTACCAAAATCATTCAACTCTGCAGCTATTACCTGCTCAATCTGCGGTTGCTGCGCTTTGAGCAAAGCCTTACTGCGCAGCACCGCCTCCACTGGCAAAGCCGCCAGCGTTTTCGCTTTACTGGCAGCATACGCCAGTAAGTCCGATGCCGGCACCACTTCATTTACCAAACCAAAGGCGGCAGCTTGTTCACTACTAAAGGCTTCACCGAGCAATAAATATTGCGCGGCACGCTGATAACCGGCAATTTGTGGTAACAACAAACTGGACGCCGCTTCCGGACAAAGGCCAAGCTGAGTAAAAGGCAGCTGCAGCCGACAACCCGGCGCGGCATAAACCAAATCACAATGTAGCAGCACCGTGGTACCAATGCCGATGGCCAAGCCCGCTACCGCGGCTAACAGTGGTTTTGGAAAAGCCGCAACAGTGTACAAAAACTCCACCACCGGATGTTCGCGGTTAAGCTCGCCGGCACTGAGAAAATCCTGCAAATCATTACCGCTGCTAAAGCACTGTTCATTGCCCTGTAACAACACTACCCGTACCGCCGGATCCGCCACCGCCTGTTGTAAAGCTGCCGATAGTTGGCGATACATGGCAAGGTTAAGCGCATTTTTCTTATCGAACCTTTGCATACTGAGGGTCAAAACCCCTTCGGCTAACTGCTGCTGAATCATTCTGCTAGAACCCCGCTACCTTACCTTCGCGCCGCGGATCGGCGGCACCTGCTAACTGATCTGCCATCACTTCAATCGCATGCAAACCACTGTTTAAATCCTGTAACCTTACGTCATAGCCCAACTGCTGCAGTGCCGGGGCTAACTCCACCAGATCGGTGCCGGCCTCCAGTGCCAGATAGTCGTTACGGTGGGTAAAACGTGGCAGACTAATCGCTTGTTGTACATCCAGCTCCCAGTCCAAAACGGCAACTAAACTTTGCGCCACATAGTTAATAATGCGGCTACCACCGGGTGAACCAATCACCAGTTTTAACTGATTGTCAGCATCAAACACCATCACCGGCGCCATTGAACTGCGCGGACGCTTGCCGCCTTCAACCCGGTTCGCCACCAACAAAGCATCCACTACAGGCTCCAAGCTAAAATCGGTCAGTTGGTTATTTAATAAATAGCCATTTACCATCAAACCGGAGCCAAAGACGTTTTCAATACTAGTGGTCATACTCACGGCATTACCGGCAGCATCGACAATGGATAAATGGCTGGTATTAGGAAACTCTGGTACCGTGCCTGTGGCCAGCGCAATCGCGCCTTGCGGCTGACCAGCCACAAACTGCTGATCTCTGGCACCGATTAAGGTGGCTCGCTGCTTAAGATAGTCCGGCGCCAGTAAGCCCGCTATCGGTACCGTAACAAAATCCGGATCTGCCAGATAACGATCGCGATCGGCAAAGGCTAGGCGTGATGCCTGACTGATTAAATGTACGGCATCAAGGCTATTGGGCTTCAGCGCTTTTAAATCATACTGCTCCAATAAACCCATAATTTGCAACACGGCGATACCGCCGGAGCTAGGAGCCGTCATCGAGCAAATCTGATAAACCCGATAAGCAATACAGACGGCGTCCTTCTGCTGCGCCTGATAATTTGCCAAATCATCCAGACTTAACTGGCCGGGATTAATCGCCGCGTTATTGACTGCCTGCACCAGGGCGGCAGCATTCTCGCCCTGATAGAAAGCGCTGACACCTTCCGTCGCAATTTTACGCAACAAGGTTGCATATTGCGGATTTTTCAACACTGTACCTGCAGCCAGTGCCTGGCCATTTGGATAGTAAAAATCTTTCGCTGGTGACAGTTGCTTTAAGCCCTGATTCCAGCCGAGCGCGAGTTGCTTCGCCATCCGCTCATTAACAACAAAACCCTGCTCTGCAACGGTGATCGTTTCCGCAAATAACTGCGCCCACGGCAGTTTACCAAACTGTTGGTGCGCGTCAGCCAGGGCTTTTAATACGCCGGGGACCCCCACAGATTTACCACCAACATAGGCCTCGCGCCAACCCATCATCTTACCGTTGTCGCTGAACAGCCAGGGGCCGGCGGCGGCTGGCGCGGTTTCACGACCATCGAAACTGGTTAACTGACCAGTATCCGCCTGAAAATGTAAAATAAAAGCCCCACCACCAATACCAGAGCTTTGGGGTTCAACCAAGCCAAGCATCAGCTGTGTCGCAATAGCGGCATCTATAGCGCTGCCACCGGCAGCCAGAATCTTTTTACCCGCATCGGCTGCCAGCGGATGTGCGGCAGCCACCATCGCCCGCGGATAATGAGTAAGCTGCTGTTTGACCAGTCCGGTCGCGGCTTCCGGTTCACGGGTTTCCTGGGGCGAAGCCGCGATTGTCTGTAGCGGCAATAAGGCACAAAACAGTAAGCTAAGAGAGAGCGAGGTTTTTTTCATAATAAGCACTTTACTAATGAATGGCGCCCTGACACCCTAACCAGTTATGACAGCAAATTCAACCGCCCAATGTTATCAACTACGCTAAAGTCTTATCTACCCTATCTTCTGCTGTTGACCTTAAGTACAGCACTGTATGTTTTACCGGCAACATGGCAACAACTGCTGGAATATCAAGCCGACGCTATCCAGCACGGTGAGCTCTGGCGGCTGTTAAGCGGCCATCTGCTGCACAGTAATCTGTTGCATTTACTCATGAACTTGCTGGGTTTAGTAGTATTGATGTTATTGCACGGCAAACTGGCTGGCCGGCTGGCTGTGGGTTGGCAGGTTTTGCTGCTGTCGCTCAGTACTGGCCTGGCGCTGCTCTGGCTGGCTCCAGACATAGAAATTTATGTCGGATTGTCCGGAATTTTACACGGCTTACTTTGCTACGGCGCTACAGCAGATCTGCGCCAGGGCTACCGTTCAGGTGCGCTAATCTTAATTGGCGTTGCCATCAAAGTCGGCGCTGAACAATGGCAAGGTCCGGATCCCGAACTCAGTGCCCAAATTGCGGCCGAGGTGGCGATTGATGCTCATCTTTACGGTGCTGTCAGTGGCGTACTGCTGGCCCTGCTAAGTTGGCGCTATATCAGGCGCCAGTGAGCTTGCGTCCGCCCAGCTTATAGACCGCGTAACTGCTGAATTCGGCAATCAATTTGCTGTAAAAGTCCAGATTAGACAGATTCACCGTGAAAAAACAATTCAGACTGCAATTCACCGGCCGCAGTGTTTGGGTACTAGCAGCACCAATACTGGCATCCAACTGATATTCGTTGATCAAACGGCTGACACGCCAGCTATGAAAATCACTGGTAATAAAGCGGATTTGCCGTTGTTGCGCCAATCTGGGCACTAAATTGGCAAACTCCTGATAGGTGTTATCGCCAGCATCAAAGCAATCAGCGACGACCTGCGGCAGTTGCTGCTGCAAATAATCCAGATAAGGCTGACAATAGCGGGTAGTCAGGATCACCGCGGGGAGCTGGCCAGGTGTAAACTCTTGCTTTAATTGCTGAATCCGGGCAGCAGCACAGGCGGGTAAGTGCTTGGCAGAGCCACCACAGCCCAGCACCACATACAGGCTTGCCGCTTGCTTAGGCGCCGCTATACCTTGCTGATACCAGAGCCGTGCCTGATTAGCGAGATAGGTATTGCCAACAAGATAATAACAGACAAAAATCAACCACAACCCTTTTTTGCGATAGCAAATACAAGCCAGCAATAATGCATACAGCAGAAGATTATGCGGATAAAGAAAAGGCTCAAGTAAATCTTTCATCAGGCATGCTCCAGCGGCACCGCTTGCTCAGACTGACGCTGTGGCCAATCGACAAAGATAGCTGCATTAACCAAGGCCCAGGGTAACCACAACATCCCCGAAGTCAGCACATGACCGGCCAACATTGCCACCGTAAATAAAATCACATTCAGCAACAGCAACGGCTTAACCAGGGGGCTTTGCGTTAAGCGGCTAAATAAGGCTTTAAACAGCCGGACAAAACTCAGCGCAAACAGCATAGCGCCAGCTAAACCATAGAACAGCAACAAGTCAAAAAAGTCTAATTCGATAAAGTACTTTTTCAGCCACAATTTAACGCCCCCCTGGCCGACGCCAAAAAGTTGCAGCCAATGCGGATATTGTTCTGCTACCAGGGTAAAATTGCGCTGCAGATAGAAATCCCGCGACGATAACAGAATACCGGCAAGCCCGCGCTGCTCATAAGCAAACATTAACTTATCATACAAGCCAATCACCTGCAGCAGCTGGCGCCAGTTGAGCAGTAATACCACTGTCAGCACCAGCAGAATACCCAGTATCCCTAACAGGTATATTTTGGCTGCACGCCACTGCTCGCCACGCAACAATAACAACGGAATACCAGCCAGTAGCAGTAAAATGCCAAATAAGCCGGTTTTGGTCAGTAGTAAGGCGGCGATAAAGATCGCCGCCATCCCTAATAGCGGATACGCCCAGCGGCAAAGTTGCCAACTACGACAAAATAACCAGCCGCTTAATACCAACAGTAGCGCCGATAACTCATTAGTTGAGATAAAAAAGCCTTTTACACCGAGAAACTTCTGACTCACTTCATCCATCGGTTGATAGGCGGTACCACCATAGCCGGCCAGACCAAGCGCAGCATTGACCAGCAACAGCGCAAAAGCCCCTAACATCAGAAAATCGACCCAGCGCAGAAAGTCCGCTCCACGCTGCTGCGCCTGCACGCTGAAATAGGCAAAGGCTAGCAGCATGGCGCCGGCTTTAGCGATCAGTTGCAAATCGGCAACCAGATAAGGATGTCCGGTCAGCCATTTGATATATAGCGGCCCTGGTAGCATCAACAACATTAACAACAGCGGCAGTTGTACTTCACGCCGGCATAGTTGCCAGCCCCGCCAAAGCAGGAGTGCTAACAGTACCGCCTTGACTGGTGCCGACAACGGTAACGGCTGTGGCAGCAGGTGACGCAGCAAGCCATTGAGCCAGTCAATCGCCACAAAGAGCGTTGCCAGTAGCAAAACAGTCCGATCAAGCAGGTTGGCAGCAGGTAATGGCAAGCGGCTATGCCAATTCATTTTTTCAGCAGGCCCCGCAGCCCCTTGTTCATTAAGCGTAATCGCAGCGCACTAAACCAGGACAGTTTATGTTTTAAATAATAACGCCACTTCAGGTTTAATAAACCATACCGGCAAAGACTCAATAACTCAGAAAATGCCAGCGGTTTCTTTTGCATCGTTAAGCGATAAAACATCTGATTCTGTAAATTACGCTCACTCATCTGTGGCCGATGCTTGGCGACAAATTGCTGATGGGCATCCATCCGCTTTGGTGAGTCAGTGATCCTGCCGAGCTCGTGGCCAACATTGACTTTATAACTGGCGTCCGCGATCCGCTTAGCCGGGCCATAGGCAGCGACCACCCGCACCCACATATCGTAATCCTGAAACGCTGCCAGGCTGGTATCAAAACCACCCAGCGCCAGCATCCGCTCCCGTTTTACCAACGCCTGATTTGACAATGTATGCAAATCCAGTAATTCACTAAGACTGATAATGGCTTCTTTGGCAAACAAGGTTTTGCTAAAGGTACCGTAATCCCAGATGTAGGCACTGCAGACCATGCTAAATTGATCATCATAGGCGGCGTAAAGGCTACTGAGACGCTGTGGCAAAAACTCATCATCATCATCCAGGCCGGTGACAAACTCACCGTATGCTTCGGCAATAGCCCGGTTGCGGGCGGCACAAGCGCCCTGCCCCTGCTCTTGCCGTAAAATCCTGATCCGTGGCTCGTTGGCATAACGGCTACTCAGATGCTCAAAAGTATGATCTTTGGAAGCATCATCCACCACGATCAGCTCAAAGTTCGGATAATCCTGCGCCAGTACCGAGTCGATAGCCCGGCACGCCATCTCAGCCCGGTTATAGGTAGGCATATAGACACTGATTAATGGCAACTCACTCACCGCCGGCTCCTTAAATTTTTCCAATCAGCACCCACCACAGGTATCTGAACAACCTTAACTGCCGGCCAATGCGGCTTGGCTGCGCTAATAAACGGTATGCCCATTCCAGATTAAGCTTACACCAAAGCTCAGGTGCCCGTTTAACATTACCGGTGAACACATCGTAGGTGCCGCCCACTCCCATATAGAAACAATCTGGGTGCACCGCGCGCATACGCTGGATCAAGAGTTCCTGTTTTGGCGAGCCCATCGCCACGCTGACAAAGCGGGCGCCACTGTCTCTAATCGCCTGTAACAACTGGGCTTCATCTTTAAAGTAGCCATCAGTCGCACCGACCACCTTTGCGCCCATTTGCAATAATTTATCGCGGGTTTGTGCCAGCACGGCGGGTTTTGCACCCACCAGATACACCGGTACCTGATACTCTGCCGCCCGCGCCATCAACGCCTGCCACAGCTCACACCCCGGAATACGCTCAACTTTGCGGCCGAGCCGCTGTTGCATTACTTTAACTACGCCGATGCCATCAGCATAACGCAGATCGGCCTGCTCAATGACTGCTAATACCTGCGGGTTTTCCATCGCGGTCAGAATTTTTTCCGGATTTATCGCAATCGCCGAGCCCGCATAAACACTGGCATCGTCGCGAATAATGTAAGACAGTAATTGCGCCATATCGGTAAAGGCAGATACCTGTACCGGACCTATTTTTACTTCTGCAATTACCGCTTCAGAAGCTGTTGTCATAGCATAAGTTCCTGATAATGTTCCCGTAGTTTCTTAACAATCACCGGTAGAAGAATCTGCTCTGCCTGGATCCGGCAATGCTGCTGAAGCTGTTTATATGCGGCTTCATCCAGTGCGAATAACCTCTCAACGGCTTGCTGTAATTCGATTATACACTCAGCTTCAACACGTTGCGGTACACAGTAACCGGTGATACCAGCCCGGATTTGTGCTTTCGCGCCATCGGTTTCGGTTGCTACCACTGGGGTATAACAGGCCATCGCTTCAGCCATCACCAGGCCGAAGGACTCATTACGTGACAAACTGATAAAACAGCGCGCTCGTTGGTACAAGCACAGTAACTCCCTGCCACTTTGCGAACCCAGTAACCGGACGTTCGGGTGTGACTCGATCGCTTGCTCAAGCGCTGAACGCCAGGGACCGGCACCTGCAATCACCACTTTATACTGTTGTAAGGCTGGCAGTAACGCGATTAAACGATCCATGCCTTTATTTTTGTCCAGTGTGCCGACATAGAGCAAATCTATGTCTTTATCTGCACGACTTACACAATTAGCCCCGGCATAACGACGATGGATACCTGCTGCTAATACCTGTGCCTTTTGTGGCCGCATAAAAAATTTCTGCGCCAGCGCCTGACTACTAAAAACCCAGCTATCCACCTGTTTTGCACACCACCGATACAGCCGGGCCGGTGGCTGATAATGATAGATATCCGAGCCGTGACAAGTTACCACGATTTTTACCCGGCGATAACGTACCAAACGGTAAAGCAGTGCCAGCCATATGGTGGGGTAAAAAAAATGCACATGCAGAATATCGTAACGCTTAGTGCTGAATAAAAACCGCCAGCAGAAATCCAGCAAAAACACCGGATATTTCAAAAGCCTGTTCAGCCAGGAGTCACGGTGCCAGCGCATATAATGATAGTCAGTGGGCTGGTGCTGAGCCTGAAGCTCAGTTACCTGGGCCTGCACAAACTGCCCCTGGAATGGCGATGAGGGTTTAGGCCCCATGTTGGTAATAACCAATAATTTGACGTCGGCCTCTGACACTGGCTTAGCTACTCCATTTAAATACCAGGCCTTGGCAGGCCCGACAAATTTTTATTTTTGCTAATCATGGTACTACCATCGTTTCTTGGTAGACTTAGCAGTATTATTACAACAAGTATCAGCTGACGGCCGGCTGAACAAAAAATGATAAAAATGAAACTACTATGACAGCGCAGCTCTTACTTATGATAACCGCTTTTTGTGGTTGTCTGCTCGCAATTTTAGGTTATTACCCACTGTCACAACGGATCGGGCTGGTTGACATCCCGCGTGGCCGTAAACAGCATCAGGGCGCCATTCCGTTAATCGGCGGCTTGTCGGTATACAGCGGTATCCTGATTGGTTTTATCTTGTTTTCGGTTGAGGGTTTGCAATTACCTTACTACCTAACATTGGCCGGTGCGCTGGTCATTCTGGGTGCTTTCGATGATTTTCTCGATCTGAGTGTAAAGCTGCGACTGGCGGTACAACTGGCAATCAGTGCTGGTATGGTGTTCGCATTAGACTTACATCTGGCCAATCTGGGGAATTTATTTGGTTTTGGTGATGTCCGGCTTGGTTTCCTCGGTGTTCCTGTCACGCTGATTGCAGTAATTGCCGCCATTAACGCCTTTAATATGACGGATGGTATTGATGGCTTAGCCGGCATGCTCAGTCTGGTCAGTTTTGTTGCCATTGCCGGCTTTATGTTGCTGTGGGGCCAGATTGAACATGCGCTGCTGCCCATGGTATTAATTTGCGCCATGCTGCCGTATCTGGCGTTCAATCTACAGTTGGTGCCGGGCAAAAAAATCTTTATGGGTGACGCCGGTAGTATGTTAATTGGTTTTTCTGTCATTTGGCTGCTGATCGTCGGGACCCAAAGCGAGAGTGCCAGTTTCCGGCCCGTTACTGCGCTGTGGCTGATTGCCATACCCCTGATGGATATGGTCGCCATTATGGTGCGGCGGATCCGCAAAGGCCAGTCACCGTTTCAGGCCGACCGCGAACACTTACACCATATCTCGCTGCGCCTGGGGCTAAATTCCCGCGAATCGTTAACGCTGATTACCGCTTTGGCTTGTATCTTCGCCTGTATCGGCATTATTGGTGAGTATCTGCTGGTGCCAGAAGGGATTATGCTGCTGCTGTTTATCCTGGTTTTTGCCGGATATATTCAGTTACTACAAAATATCTGGCGGATATTATCGGCACTGCGCCGGCGCTTACAGGGAGTTCGGCGTTGAAGCTACTGAAGAAAATCTTAATGGCCCGTGCTACGGCGATGTTGGGCGATAAGCTGGTTAAACTGAGTGCCGGTGCGGTGTTGACGATCTTTGTCGCCCGCATGCTGGGTGCCAGTGAGCTGGGTATTTACTCTATCGTGATGGCCTGGAGTGCCTTTTTAGTGCCGCTAACCAGCATGGGGCTAAATAATCTGGTCGTGCGGCAAATGGTCAAACTCGACCATGGCACGCAGGCGATGACCATGCTGTATACCGCAGTCAGTATCCGACTTGGCCTGGGTCTGCTCGGTGGTGCGCTAATGCTGGGCATCTTTTACCTGCTGAATGCTGAGTTGTTTAGTGGCCATCTCAGTTACACCATCCCGCTGTTATTTATTTTGCAGGCCTTTTTTGGCTTTTTGCTGTTTGAGTTTTACCTCAATTATCAAGGCACCTTTCGTACCCCAGCCTATGTGAAATCGATTGTCTCGTTAGTCAGTTTTGGCTTAAAGCTGCTGCTGTTATATCAGGGTTTTGGCATTGCCAGTTTACTGCTGATTTACGCCGGCGAGTTTTTGATTGTCGGTCTGGCCCAGTATTGGATCTACCGCCAGAAACACCGGCCTTTTAAAGAAGAGCAACAGCGTTGGCCGGGCTATCACCCGAAATACTTTAGCCTGGCCTATGGCAAGCAGTTATTGCAACGCTCATCCTGGCTGTGGTTATCCGGCATTGTCTCTGTTATCTATCTGAAAATTGATATTGTGATGCTGGGTGCGATGGCCGGTACAGAGCAAGCCGGTATCTATGCCGCGGCCAGCCGTTTGTCGGAGCTGTGGTATGTGTTTCCGGCCACACTGGCCGTGCGCTATTACCCGGATATGCTAAAAGCCTATGAAAAAAGCTGGGACGGTTATTTAATCAAGCTACGCCGTTTTGCGCTGCTGTTTTTTAGTGCCGCCCTGGCGATTGCGGTAGCGATGAGCCTGACAGCAGATTGGATAGTGGTGCTGTTATTTGGTGAAGCCTTTAGCGCCGCAGTAACCGTATTACAAATTCATATCTGGTCCGGCTGTTTTATCTTTGTCCGTTATCTGATTGGGCAGCACCTGGTGATCACCGAACAAGAGCCACTATCGCTATTTAGCCATGGTATGGGCGCACTTTTAAATGTCGGGCTGAATTTATGGTTAATCCCTAAGTACGGCATCGTCGGTGCCGCCTGGGCGACGCTGATTTCTTATGCCTATGCCTCTTTCTTCTTTTTATTTTTCGCCAAGCGCACCCGCGAACAGTTCTGGCAACTGCTGCGGGTAAAAGCCTGATCAAGGAAATCTTATGACTAAACCCTATTTTGTCGAAATTAAAGGCGTGCAATTCCGTAACAAAGGCGCCTATCTGATGCTATTGGCCTGTTTGCAAGGCCTGAAAAAACTGAATAAATCCTTTGAGCTGGTGCTGTCTCCCGGTCCGAATCTGCCTTACCCGGAGCGCGCCCGCCATGGCGCCTGGCAAAAACTCTCATTCCGGCGCAAAGGCCTGGATCTCACCGGTGCCCTGGGCAAGCTACCCGGGCCTTTACTACGTTTATTTAAACGTTACGGTATGGTTACCGAGCGCGATGTCGATCTGATTCTGGAGGCCAGTGGCTTTGCTTATGGTGACCAGTGGCCGCTAACCTTCTTGCAGAATACCGCCAAAGAAGTGGTGCGTTTTAGCAAAGCCGGCAAACCCTTTGTCTTTATGCCGCAAGCCTTTGGCCCCTTTAGCTCTAAGGAGAGTAAAGCGGCAATGCGCGATATTATTCAGCACGCACGGCTGATTTTTGTCCGTGATCCGGTCTCACTACAACATTTACAAAGCTGTGTCGATGTCCTGCCAGAGCATGTGGTGTTAACCCCGGACTTTACCGTCGGTTTAAGCGCAGAAGCCAATGCCGAAGTGCCGGAACTGAATGTGCCTTTCGCGGCGCTGATCCCAAATTCCAAGGTCGTCTCCAAGTTTAACCATGCCAATGCTGAAGCGATGCGTAGCGACTATGTTGCGGCTTTCGCTGCTGCGGCCGATTATCTGACGGCATTGGGCATTCAGCCGGTGCTGGTTAATCACGAAGGTAAGGAAGATGCTGAGCTGTGCGCCGAAATCGCCGCCCGTTCGCCCTGCGGCCTGGTACAAATCGAAGACCCGCTGGCAGTAAAATACTTTATTGGTAAGGCGGAGCTGGCGGTCAGTTCACGTTTTCACGGTGCGGTCAATGCGCTAAGCCAGGGTGTCCCCTGTATCGCTACCAGCTGGAGTCATAAATATCATGCGATGATGAGTGATTTTGGCATGGGCGATTTTTGTGTTGCTGAACTGTCAGAGCAAAGCTTATTAGATGCTTTAGCACAGCTACTGCACGAAAAAGATGCACTGTCAGCAGTCGTTGCGGATCGCGCCGCAACGTTAAAACAACGCAACCAGAAAATGTGGCAGCGTCTGGCACAAGCAATTTGAATTAACTGAACGCTTAAAATTCAACATTCAACATTCAACATTTTACCCCCAGTTCGGACTTCTAACCGGGGGCTAGTGTTGGATTCAGACCCAAAGCGGCACTTTTAAAGTGTTGTCAGTCTTTTCCGGGCCACCGCACATCTCATCATAGGCCGACTGATGCACCAGCCAGGCCTGGCGCACGGTACAATCACTCAGCGATTGCTTAACCTGCTCCACACTCTGAAACCGCTGTGGATGATTGTCATCATTAACCAAAAAACCACGACGACCATCGTAGTCTGCCTCGACCAGATAGACCCCCATTTCGTAGGAATGCACCACCAGCTCGTCAATCCGTACATCCTGATGATTAAGATGCTCTGCGCGATGATAAGGCATAATTAGCTCCTGCTTGGCTAGACAGCTTGTTAGTCTAGCTTAGCTTACGCTCAGAGTTTTTCCTCAGATCGCCGCCTGGCAAAACTTTATTTAATCCAGCTTACGGGTGGCCTGCCAGTTTACTGCCTGCCATTTACCATTACGTTTGACAAAGGTGCCGCTATTTAAAAAACGTAGGGTTTCCTGTGCTGAGGTGCCAACCAGGGTAAAAGCGACCACTGCAGTATCGCCATATTGCAGGATCTGCAGATCTTCGCTGCTATAACGCATGTTAATCTCAGCCGCTGGTAGCTCACCACGACTATTAACCCCTTGCATTAACTCGGCTTTGCCAAAACGTCGCCCGGCCGAACTGGTATAAATGAGTTCTTCCGCCCAATACTTATCGTGTACTGCAGGGTCATTACGAGTCGCGCCATCCAAAAACTCGGCCAGTAAAGCAGTCAGCTCGGCCCTATCATCAGCATAAGCAGTAGAGGACATTAATAATAACAAGGTTATAAAGATAGCTCGCATATAAACTCCGTACGCCGGTTAAGGTAGCCATAACTCTAATGATTGAGAACCTATTATTGCCATAATTTCAATTAATTGCCCATTAATGCGAAAATAAATATGGTCACGACCACAAAGACAGCGTCTATATCCTGGTCTTATGTGATCAATCGTTTGAAATAAAAAAGGATTTTCTGCTATTTTCTGAAACATCTGAAAAAATTCATAATAATAAAGATCCGCTTGCGAAACATCATAGTTGCAAATCCCGTAAGCATAGATCCGCTCTAAATCAGCTACTGCTAATTCTGATAAGCGATATTGATAAGACTCAGTCATTAATCAGCAGCTTTTTTTTAAACTCTGCAAGTATTTGCTCCGCACTTTTATCAGTAAAGCCGGCCGCTTCTGCTGCCGCGAGTTTTTGATTGATGGCATCAGCTCGCCTCGCGTTGCGGATTAACTCGTTGATAAGCTCACTTTTACTGTTGTATTCATGAGCATTCTGCACTTTTTCTTGTAGCCACTGCTCGTTCGCTTGGCTAAGTGTTACACTCTGTCTCGTCATTGCGCGCCTCTGGTGCAAAAGTGATGCGTTATTGCACCACAAAATGTTAAATCTCAATATAAATACTGCAACTCAATAATGCAATTAAAAAAGGCGCCGCAGCGCCTTTTCTTGAGCAAAGAGAAAACAACAGCTTAGAAGCTGATACCACCGTCAATTTCTACCACCCGACCGGTGAAGAAATCGTTTTCAAAGATATACTTAGCTGTATGGGCAATCTCTGCAGCTTCACCTAAACGGCCAACCGGTTTCATTTTTTCCAGGCGCTCGCGCGCTTCCGGCTTCATGGCATCGGTCATGGCGGTGCGGATCACGCCAGGGGCAATAGCGCCCACGCGGATGCCATAACGACCCAATTCACGTGCCCAGGTGACCGTCATCGCCACGACCCCGGCTTTAGAGGCAGCATAGTTCGTTTGCCCCATATTACCGGCACGGGCCACGCTCGACATATTGATAATAACCCCCTTACGACCATGTTTAACCATTAGCGCAGCGGCTTCACGGCCACACAGGAATACCCCGGTCAGGTTAACATCAATCACCGATTGGAACTGTTGTAATGGCATCTTGGCAACCAGTTCACCGTCTTTAACTTTCAGCAGCAGGCCATCACGTAAAATACCGGCGTTGTTAATCAGGCCATCAATACCGTTAAAGTCGGCATCGATTTGCGCAAAAGTGGCTTCGACCTGCGCCTCATCCGCCACGTTAGCAACGTAGACTGCCACCTGGGTTTGCGCTGATAGCTCCGCCTTCGCCGCTGCCAGCTGCTCCGGGTTCATATCCAGTAGCGCCAGTTTGGCACCCTCTGCAGCACACATCCGCGCCATTTCCAGGCCTAAGCCCTGGGCGCCACCGGTAATTACTATTGTTTTATCTTTTAAAATCATACTATTATCCGTTGCCTGTTTAATATCTGTTTCGACGCGGTATATGCTTTTTAAGTGCGACTTTGCCAGACGCTTAACGCGGCTAACGCGGATGTACTTTTTTGGCGGAACGTCTTTCGCATGGATGCGAAAGAGGAGCCCCCATGGATGGGTTCACGGCGTGTCCGACAAAAAATGTACGCAGTGTTAGCCGCTCTCTCAGAATGAACCGAATTAAGCATCCATTTTCTTAAATGAGGTGAAGATACTGGAAAAATCCAGCTTACCATTGCCGGCCCGCTGATGCGCCACATACAAGCTACGCGCCAAAGCCCCCAGCGGCGTACTGCTGCCACTTTGCAGTGACGCTTCCAGCGCCAGACCTAAGTCTTTGACCATCAGGTCGACCATAAAGCCGCCCTGATAGCCATTGGACGACGGCACATTTGGCAGCACATCCGGGCAAGGGTTATATAATTCCAGGGTCCAGTTACGGCCCGAGCTTTTTAGCATAATCTCCGACAAAACCTTCGGATCCAGACCGTTATCAATCCCCATTTGTAGCGCTTCTGAGGTACCGACCATCAGGATACTGAGCAGCATATTGTTGCAAATTTTTGCGACCTGCCCGGCGCCAACCGCGCCGGCATGAAACAGGTTTTTCCCCATATTGCCAAGTACGGTTTTCGCCCGCTCAAAGTCCGCGTCACTGCCGCCGACAATAAAAGTTAAGGTGCCGGCTTTAGCGCCGCCGACACCACCGGAAACCGGCGCATCAATAAAGGCCAGACCTTGCTCAGCCAAAGCTGCACCAAGTTTACGGGCACTATCCGCATCGATAGTCGAGCAATCAATTACCAGCGCTTTTTTATCGATGTGGGTGGCAATGCCCTGCTCCCCCAGATATAAGCTCAGTACGTGTTTCGCCGCAGGCAGCATCGAAATCACAAAGTCAGCGCCGGCAACGGCATCAGCTGCCGAGCTGGCCTCGGCTGCCCCTTCGGCTTTTACCTGCGCCAACGCATTGACCGATAAGTCAAAAGCCGTAACCTGATGACCGGCTTTAACCAGATTGACCGCCATCGGGCCGCCCATATTACCTAAACCAATAAAAGCTACTTTTGCCATTGTCTTATCCTTGTTATCAGGTTTGACCGCCTTGCGGCCAGCGCCATTAATTAGTTTTCAAGCTTGCCTAAATCCTGCAGCGGATGTTGCCCGGCGCGCCAGGGGGAGCGAAATAACTCATCGATCACCGCCTGCGGCACAGTGCTCACATCCGGATACTGCCACTTGGGTTGTAAATCTTTATCAATCAGCAGCGCCCGCACCCCTTCCTGAAACTCGCCCAGTTTGGCGCATTGCACACTTAAGCCAAGCTCCAAGCGGAAACTGTCGGCCAGAATTAAACTTTGCCCCAGTCGCAATAAGCGATACACAATATGTGCCGTGATTGGGCTACCGTAGCGCAGTGAGTCCTTGGCTTTTAGCAGCCATTTATCCTCACCCTGCATAGCGTCTATTGCTGCCATGACTCCAGCCAGATCCGCTTGCCCGGGTAAGCGGCTGATCGCATCCTGATGCAGCCGGATTTGACTCAGTGGCATCTGGGTGCGACAACCTTCTTCCTGCGCACGCAGTACATCAGACAGTTTCTGATGATTAAGTGCCACCGTATTGCCCCAATTCACCGTCAACAGTTTGTCCAGCAGTTCGGCTTTTTGCTCATGGCAGATAAAGACATCCGCCAAACCAATAAAGCGCGCATCAGCAGCATTAATTGAGGCGCCGGTTAAACCTAAAAACAGGCCGCAGCCCGCTGGCATACGATTTAAAAACCAGCTGGCACCAACATCCGGATACAGGCCTATGGCCATCTCCGGCATGGCAATCCGGCTGGTTGCTGTGACTACGCGATGCGAGGCACCGGCCATTAAGCCCAGCCCGCCGCCCATCACAATACCGTTGCCCCAAACCAGTACCGGTTTGTCAAAAGTATGAATTAAATAATCCAGCCGGTATTCTTTGGTAAAAAAATCTTCGACATAGGGCTGATAAGTACCAGGCTGATCTTTCATCGCCTGGTACAGATCGCGGATATCACCGCCGGCACAAAAGGCTTTATCGCCAGCGCCTTGTAATACTACCAGCGCCACTTGCGGATCGGCTTTCCATTGCAGCATCTGTGGCAGTAATGACTCCACCATCGGCAAGCTTAGCGCGTTTAAGGATTTTTCAGAATTAAGGGTAGCGACGGCAATTTTTTTGCCATTAACTGCGGTCAGCTCCTGATAGAGCACCGGAGCAACAGAGTGTTCAAGCATGATGAGTCCTTCTGTTTGGCTGCAGGCGTAAGGCGCAGCGCTTGCCGTCACCGCATAGCATCTGGCTAAGTGGTGACGGCCACGGCTAGGCTTTGCAACAACCTACCCGAGTTTAACCTGACTGTATTACAGGATAGCGCCGGCAGCTTCGTCCAGCAGGCGACGACCAATAATCAGCCGCATGATTTCGTTGGTGCCTTCCAGGATCTGGTGTACCCGTACATCACGGAAGTGCCGCTCCAGCGGATATTCTTTAATATAACCATAACCACCGTGCAGCTGCAGCGCCTGATCACAAACACTAAAACCGACATCAGTAGCAAACCGCTTGGCCATCGCACAATAGGCAGTTGCTTCCGGATCCTGAGTATCCAGTTTAAAGGCAGCTAAGCGCACTAACTGACGGGCAGCGACCAGTTCGGTCGCCATATCCGCCAGTTTAAACTGCAGTGCCTGGAACGCCGCCAGCGGCTTACCAAATTGCTGCCGCTCCAGCATATAGTTACGGGCGGTATTCAGGGCTTGCTGCGCTGTACCAATAGAACAGGTAGCAATATTAATCCTGCCACCGTCTAAGCCTTTCATCGCAAAACTAAAGCCTTGCCCTTCACTGCCCAACAGCGCTGACTGATGAATACGCACATCTTCAAAGGTCACCAGTCGGGTCGGCTGCGCATTCCAGCCCATTTTTTCTTCGGCTTTGCCGTAGATTACGCCCTTCGCATCAGCAGGTACCACAAAGGCAGAAATCCCTTTCGGGCCGGCTTCACCGGTCCGTGCCATCACGACTAATACTTCAGTTGAACCAGCGCCAGAGATAAACATTTTTGAGCCGTTTAACACATAGTGCTCACCGTCTTTGCGGGCACTGGTGCGTAAACTGGCGGCATCTGAGCCTGAACCCGGTTCGGTTAAACAATAGGACGCTAATTGCTCACCGGTAACCAGCTTGGGTAACCAGCTTTCTTTAACCGCCTCAGTGCCGAAGCTGGCAATCATCCAGGTGGCCATATTATGAATCGTCAGCATCGCAGTCGTCGCAGTACAGCCCATCGCCAGCTGTTCAAAAATAATGGAGGAATCCAGCCGGGATAAGCCCATACCGCCAAACTCTTCCGGCGTATAAAGCGAGCAAAAGCCCAGCTCACCGGCTTTATGCAGCACGTCTTTCGGAAAATGGTGTTCGCGATCCCAGGTCGCCGCATGCGGCGCTAACTCTTGCTCAGCGAACTGGCGGGCGACCTCAACAAAGGCCTGTTGATCTTCAGTCAGATTGAAATTCATCGTTACTGTCCTGTACTACCAGATTAATTACAGTAAAAGTGCACAGTAAAAGGCAAAACGGGCGACGCTAAAGCTGCAAAATTTTTTTAGTTTGTCTTTACTTTAGACGCCGCCACGCCTGCTCCTGTCACCGGTTAACGCAGGTTAATTGACATATTCGGGCCACTTACCTGAATATCGTCATCGAACCAACGCGCTGTAATGGTTTTGGTTTCGGTGTAGAACCGCACGGCTTGCTTGCCGTAGGCATGCTGATCACCGTAGAAAGAGCCTTTCCAACCGGTGAACGAGAAGAACGGCAGCGGCACCGGGATCGGCACATTGATACCGACCTGACCCACTTCGATATTATGTTGATACTTACGGGCTGCGGCACCGCTAGCGGTGAAGATCGAGGTACCGTTACCGTACGGGCTGCTATTTACCAGCTCAATAGCCTGATCCAGGTTAGCGACGGTCATTGTGGTTAATACCGGGCCAAAAATCTCTTGTTTGTAGATTTCCATCTCGGTGGTGACATCGCTAAACACCGTGGGGCCAACCCAGTTACCATTTGGATAACCATCAACCTGACAGTCAGAGCCATCCAACAGGCAGGTTGCACCTTCTTTTTTACCCTGGGCAATTAACGACAGAATACGGGCTTTTGCTTGCGGGCTGATTTGCGGGCCATAGGCCGCTTTGTCATTGCTGTAATGACCCGGACCAACCTTACCAATGGCCGCCGCCACTTCCGGGATCCACTCGGCTGCACTACCGACAAACACCGCCACAGAGATCGCCATACAACGCTGACCGGCAGCGCCGACAGAGGCACCAACCAGCGCATTAATCACCTGCTGCTTATTCGCATCCGGCATAATCACCATATGGTTTTTCGCACCGGCAAAGGCTTGTACGCGCTTTAAATTGTCAGTGCCGGTTTTGTAAATATACTGGCCGACATTGACCGAACCGACAAATGAAATCGCTTTAATATCAGGGTGATGCAAAATGGTTTCGACCTGCTCTTTGGCACCGTGCACCACTTGTAATACGCCCTTAGGGGCACCGGCTTTGACAAACAGTTCCGCCAGCTTGTTTACCGTCATCGGATCCTGTTCAGACGGTTTTAAAATAAAGGTATTACCGCAAGCAATCGCCATCGGGAACATCCACAGTGGGATCATCGCCGGGAAGTTAAACGGCGTTATACCGGCACAGACACCTAATGGCTGAATATAGCTGTAGGTATCAATGCTACGTGCGACGTTCTCCACCGTTTCGCCCATCATCAGCGACGGAATATTCGCCGCCTGCTCCACCACTTCAATACCACGCCAGACATCGCCCTTGGCATCTTCCACGGTTTTACCCAGCTCTTCACAGATAATGGCGGCGATTTCGCCCTGATGATCTTTTAACAACTGGGCGTAACGCATCATTAAACGGGCGCGCTCAGATACCGGTACTTCTTTCCAGGTTTTAAAGGCGGCTTTCGCAGAGTCAATCGCCTGCTGCATCTCGGCGGCAGTGGCGCAAGGTACCTGTGCAATCACTTCCTGGGTGGCCGGATTGGTTACCGGGATCAATTTGTCACTGTTCGAGTGCACAAATTCACCATCAATAAAAAGCTTAACCTGTTGTGTCATTTTAGTATCTCTTTGATTTTTAACTGCTATTAGTAAACGGGCGGCCGGCGCTTTAGTGTTTGTGTTGTTGGCCGGTTCCTACCCTGTTAAGCGTGCCTGGCTGATCTTTTGACCTATTATTATTCAGGCAATTTGCGGCGCTTCTCCCCAACCGCTTTTTGTTATAGTGGTACAGCTAATTTGACTTACAGCGCTTCCACTGCCAACGCAACCGCTTCACCACCGCCAATACACAGTGAAGCAACACCGGTTTTTAAACCGCGCTGTTTCAGGGCGTGGATTAAGGTCACTAATACCCGGGCACCAGAGGCACCAATCGGATGGCCAAGGGCACAGGCGCCACCATTGACATTAACCTTGCTGTGCTCTAAGCCCAGCTCATTAATCGCCAGCATGGTCACCATGGCAAAGGCTTCATTAATTTCCCACAGATCAACCTGCTGTGTTTGCCAGCCGGCTTTGGCCAATACTTTTTGCATGGCACCGACCGGTGCTACCGTAAACAGCGCCGGCTCCATCGAGTGCGTAGCATGAGCAACGACCCGCGCCAGTGGCTTTAAGCCTTGCGCTTTGGCATCGGCTTCACGCATTAACACCAGCGCCGCTGCACCATCTGAAATCGAGCTGGAGTTGGCGGCAGTGATGGTACCGTCTTTGGCAAAAGCCGGTTTTAACGAAGGGATCTTTTCTGGTTTGGCATTACCCGGCTGTTCGTCGACACTAAAGCTGACTTCACCTTTGCGGGTTTGGAACACCACCGGGGTAATTTCAGCGGCGAAAGCACCGCTGCTAATCGCGTGCTGCGCACGGCGTAATGATTCCACCGCATAGGCATCCATCTGCTCACGGCTAATGCCTTTCTCGTTCGCCGTGTCCTGGGCAAAACAGCCCATGGCTTTGCCGTCATAGGCATTTTCCAGCCCATCCAGCATCATATGATCTTTAATCTGGCCGTGGCCCATGCGGTAGCCGCTGCGTGCTTTATCCAGTAAATACGGGGCATTGCTCATTGACTCCATACCACCGGCAACCACAACATCAGCACTGCCGGCATTGAGTAAGTCAGCAGCCAACATCACCGCTTTTAAGCCGGAGCCGCATACCTTATTAATAGTAGTGGCGCCGGCACTCAGTGGCAGCCCGGCTTTTAAGGTTGCCTGACGGGCTGGCGCCTGGCCTAAACCGGCTGGCAGCACGTTACCCATAATGACTTCGCTGACTTGCTCAGCCGCGATGCCGGCATCTGCTAAAGCACCTTTAATTGCCGTGGCACCTAATACGGTTGCATCCACCTCGGCCAGACCGCCCATAAAGCCACCCATGGCGGTGCGCTTAGCGGCAACAATCACAATACTATTCTGCTGAGTCATGCGGTTCTCTCCCGTTACGGCATTTTTTCTGGCACAGAGCCTACACCAAATTTACGTTTACGCCAACGTCAACATCATAACACTATGGTTGTAGCCGGAAAACGCAGTGGCGATTTTCGTCCCGAAAAGTGTTGGCTATTTGGCATTTTATCTTTACATTTTTGCCGTTTCGTCCGCCTGCAGGCCTTAATTCGCGCGCCCACAGCTTTACCTTTACGTAAACTTCACTTATAGTTGCCTGCACTTTTCGGGAAGGCCTGCAATGAAAGAAAAAGACGAAAAAACCTACAGTATCAGTGAACTGGCAAAAGAGTTTGATATCACCACCCGCAGTATCCGCTTTTATGAGGACCAGGGGCTGTTATCGCCAACCCGCGCCGGCCAAACCCGCATTTACAGCAAACGCGATCGGGTGCGGCTGAAACTGATCCTGCGCGGTAAACGTCTGGGCTTTAGTCTGTCCGAAACCGGCCAGTTATTTGAGCTGTACGATGCCGATAAGAGCAGCGTGACCCAGCTCAATACCATGCTGAAGTTAATTGAACATAAAAAGTCCGAGCTGCAGCAGCAGCTGGACGATATCAAGGTGGTGCTGATGGAGCTGGTGACGGTAGAAAAACGTTGCCGCGAAACACTGGCCGAAGCCAAACAGCAAAAGAACGCAAACGGGGAATAAGATGATTAGTACATATAAAGGCCTGAATTTCGACCTGGGCGAAACTGTAGATATGATCCGCGAGCAGGTAAACAGCTTTGCCCGCGAAGAAATTGCCCCGCGTGCGGCACAAATTGACCATGACAATGCGTTCCCAAATGACTTATGGCGTAAATTCGGCGATTTAGGCTTATTGGGCATTACCGTCGATGAGCAATACGGCGGTTCAGGCCTGGGCTATTTAGAGCACGTGATTGCGATGGAAGAAATCAGCCGCGCTTCAGCCTCAGTAGCACTGTCCTACGGCGCGCACTCCAACCTGTGCGTAAACCAGATCTTCCGTAACGGCACTGAAGCACAAAAACAAAAATACCTGCCGAAACTCTGCTCTGGTGAGCATATTGGTGCCTTAGCGATGAGTGAGCCGAATGCCGGCTCTGATGTTGTCAGCATGAAACTGCGCGCCGAGAAAAAAGGCGATAAATATATTCTGAATGGCAACAAGATGTGGATCACCAATGGTCCGGATGCCCACACCTATGTTATTTACGCCAAAACCGATGTTAACGCCGGTAGCAAAGGCATTACCGCCTTTATCGTGGAGCGCGGCTTTAAAGGTTTCTCGCAGGCGCAAAAGCTCGACAAACTGGGGATGCGTGGCTCCAACACCTGTGAACTGGTATTTGAAGATTGCGAAGTACCGGAAGAAAACGTACTGGGTCAGGTTGGCCGCGGCGTACACGTTTTGATGAGCGGCCTGGACTACGAGCGCGTGGTACTGTCAGCAGGCCCACTGGGCATAATGCAAGCCTGTATGGATGTGGTCGTGCCTTATATCCATGATCGCAAACAGTTCGGCCAGGCGATTGGTGAATTCCAGCTGGTACAAGGCAAGGTTGCCGATATGTACACCAAAATGAATGCCGCCCGCTCTTACGTTTATATGGTTGCTAAGGCCTGTGACCGTGGCGAAACCACCCGTAAAGATGCCGCTGGTGTGATTCTATATGCGGCTGAATTGGCAACGCAGATGGCACTGGATGCCATCCAGCTATTAGGCGGTAATGGCTATATTAATGAATACCCGACAGGCCGCTTACTACGTGATGCCAAGTTATACGAGATCGGTGCCGGCACCTCAGAAATCCGCCGCATGCTGATCGGCCGTGAGCTGTTTACTGAGTCGAACTAAGATGGCAAAAATCACCAGTAAAATTAATCCGCGCAGCGACGAGTTTCAGAAAAACGCGGCAGCGATGCAGGCGGTGGTCGATGATCTGCAAAGCAAGGTGCAGCAGATTAAACTGGGCGGTGGCGAAAGCCTGATCGCCCGCCATGTGGCGCGCGGCAAACTCTTTGCCCGCGACCGCGTGCAAAAGTTGCTGGATCCGGGCTCACCTTTCTTGGAAATCGGTCAGTTTGCCGGCTGGGAATGCTACGACGACTATGTCCCTGCCGCCGGTGTCGTCGCTGGCATCGGCCGCGTCAGCGGCGTCGAATGCATGATTGTCGCCAATGACGCCACCGTCAAAGGCGGTACCTATTATCCGCTGACGGTAAAAAAACACCTGCGGGCCCAGGAAATTGCTGAGCGTTGTCACCTGCCCTGTATCTATCTGGTTGACTCCGGCGGAGCCAACCTGCCACGGCAGGATGAAGTCTTCCCGGACAAGCTGCACTTTGGCCGCATCTTCTTTAATCAGGCGAATATGTCTGCCAAAGGCATCCCGCAAATTGCAGTGGTAATGGGCCTTTGTACCGCCGGCGGCGCCTATGTGCCGGCGATGGCGGATGAAAGCATTATCGTCAAAGAACAAGGCACCATCTTTCTGGCCGGTCCACCGCTGGTTAAAGCCGCGACGGGCGAAGAAGTCTCCGCCGAAGAGCTGGGCGGTGCCGATGTGCACTGTAAAATTTCCGGCGTCGCCGATCATTACGCACTAAACGACGAACACGCGCTGCAACTGGCACGCAATGCGGTATCACGCTTAAACCGCCCTGCGCCAGCGCAGCTGGACGTGAAGCCGGTAGCAGAACCACTGTACGATGCCAAAGAGCTGTACGGCATTGTCGGTACCGACTTGCGTAAGCCGTTTGATGTTAAAGAAGTGATAGCGCGGATTGTCGATGGCTCAGACTTTGATGAGTTTAAGCAATATTATGGCGCGACCCTGGTCTGCGGTTTTGCACGCATCTTCGGCTATCCGGTAGGCATTATCGCCAATAATGGGATTTTATTCTCAGAATCAGCGCAAAAAGGCGCGCACTTTATCGAGCTCTGTGCCCAGCGCAAGATCCCGCTGTTGTTCCTGCAAAATATCACCGGTTTTATGGTCGGCAAAAAGTATGAAGCCGAGGGTATTGCCAAGCACGGCGCCAAGATGGTGATGGCAGTAAGCTGTGCCAAAGTACCGAAATTTACCGTACTGATTGGCGGCAGCTACGGCGCCGGTAACTACGGCATGTGCGGCCGCGCTTATGATCCAACCATGATGTGGATGTGGCCCAACGCGCGCATTTCCGTGATGGGTGGCGAGCAAGCTGCCGGTGTCATGGCGCAGGTAACGAAAGACGGTTTGGCACGTAAGGGTGAAACCTTATCAACGGAAGCCGAAGCTGCGCTGAAAAAGCCGATTATTGCGCAGTATGAGCAGCAGGGGCATCCTTATTATGCCAGTGCGCGGCTGTGGGATGATGGCATTATCGATCCGGCGCAAACCCGGATGACGGTTGGTCTGGCGCTCGCTGCAGCGTTAAATGCACCGATTGAAGAGAGCCGCTTTGGCGTGTTCCGGATGTAAATAAGAGTCTGTGATTGTTTGAAAATAGCAGAGTTTAGATCGGTGCAACGCCCT